>JBCDJE010000034.1:0-13888 GCA_038748185.1 Bacteroidota bacterium | reverse complement strand
TAAGGTTACGAACAAGGCAAATACTTGTACAGGCATTATCCATTTACAATCTCAGGAACTGAAAAAACTTCGTAGCCTAGATTTAATCGACGATTTCAGACATGTGGAAATGGGAAAGATACTTACCGAGTTTTATACTTTACAAGGAAAATCGGAAAGAATAAAGAACTTTCCACTTCCCAGACAATATGCAACCGTAAGCTTTTACTTTGTTTGGCTATTCATTTTATTGCTACCCTATACTTTTATTGGTGCCTTTGCTAGTTTAGGAACTAATTATATTTGGCTTACGATCCCTTCTACTGTTATTGTAGCATGGGTATTTTATACAATGGAAAGGATTGGAGATTACAGCGAAAATCCGTTTGAAGGAACTGTTAATGATGTACCTATAACCTCATTAAGCAGAACTATAGAAATAGACCTAAGAGAGATGTTAAATGAAATGGATATTCCACAAGCAATTACTCCGGTCGATGATGTACTTACTTAAGAAGTATTAGATACGCATAAGTATTTTTATTAAGGCTGAAGGCATTTTTTGGTCACGTACTACCATTAAGGGAATGTTTAGTCCGGCTTGTATAAGCTTCTCTGTTACACTTCCTAATAAAACTAAGGGAGACTTAGAATCTCCTTTTGCTCCAATAAATAACATATCAGGCTGTTGTTTTTTTACACCATTAAGAATTATCTCCCACAACAAATTGCCTTTTGCTACACGATTTACAATTCGTTCAATCTTTCCTTTGAGCACACTGTCTTCAAATTGATTAGTAAATTCTTTTAACTTATAGTCAGCGTGGTCTTTCAGTTTCACACTAAGCAATTTGCGTTTTGCAAGATTTTCTTCTATTTCATGTGCTGAATAAAACAACTTATCCATGTACCAGTCAGCATCTTTGAAAACATATTGGCAACTTAGTTTTTCAAAACCTATTTTATTAAACCAGTCAATAACGATCTGCATGCCAATGCTACTGGTAGAAGAAAAATCGACAGGGAATAAAACTTTTGATAAAGTTGTAATTGGTTTCTCGGGCAAAAAAAGTACTGAAACAAAAGACTTCCGTGCAATTTTCTTATGGCTAAGTTCTTGCCCAGCAACTTCATCTCGTTGATTCATCAAAATTAAATCAACTTTCATGCTTGTGCTAAACTTGGCTATTTCTGAAAGCGCATTACCTTCTATTACGGTTACTTTCCAGTTATAATCTGTGCCAAAGGCTTTCTCGCACATCTCATTCATCCTTTTTTCAAGCCTATTAAGCAGGGGTTGATTCAAGTCATCGAGTGCGTTAAGTACAGTTGTTGGCAAATCGAGTTTTGGTGTAACATGGATAAAATGTAAGGTTTCAGGCTTTAATTTGTCTGCAAAAAATCTAGTATTTGTAAGCAAAGGATAATCTCCTGGAGTCATATCAGCCACAATCAGCCAGTTTTTAAGTTGTTCCATGCGTATTTATATCGATTTATGATGTAATAAGTAACTTTTTTGTAAATCCCTTATAGCTTTGCAAGCTTGAGAAATTGACAGAATGCACTGCGTATGAACTTACAACTTATAATTGATAACCTCGGCAGCCCCCCGGTGTTATTTTTCTTTTTAGGGATGATTGCTGTAATGATAAAGTCGGATCTTGAAATACCCCAATCTATTTCTAAATTTCTTTCCTTATACTTACTATTTTCCATAGGTTTTAGTGGCGGAGTTGAATTACAACACAGCGGAATCAACGCTGAAGTGTTACTTAATCTCGGTTTGGCAATTGCTATGTCGGTAATTGTACCAGTATATACATTTTTTATTCTCAAAACAAGACTAGATGTATATAATGCCGGAGCTATCGCAGCAACTTACGGTTCAATTAGCGCTGTTACATTTATTACAGCTGTTTCTTTTCTTGCCGATAGGCAAGTAGAGTTTGATGGTTATATGATTGCCGCTATGGCAATGATGGAATCTCCTGCTATCATTATTGGCGTAATACTCATTCGCTTTTATACCAAGGAAACGGATAATAATGGCAAAGGCACTAACGGCATTTTTAAAGAAGCACTCACCAATGGTTCAGTAGTAATGATTTTGGGAAGTCTAATAATAGGCATACTTAGTGGCACTGATGGTGAAGCAGCTTTGAAACCTTTTACTAAAGATATTTTTAAAGGTGTACTTACTTTTTTCTTGTTAGATATGGGCTTACTGGCTGCTCGAAGAATAAGACCCCTAAAACAAAGTGGTTCTTTCCTTATTGCTTTTGGCATAATAGTACCGCTAATAAATGCAACTATTGGGATTGCACTTTGCCACTTTTTTGGTATTAAAACAGGAGACGCACTTTTGCTTACCGTACTCTTTGCCAGTGCTTCTTATATTGCAGTACCAGCAGCCATAAGAATGGCGGTACCAGAAGCTAACCCGGGCATGTATGTGCCACTATCGTTAGCTGTAACATTTCCTTTTAATGTGATTTTAGGTATCCCGCTCTATTTTTATTGTATTCAGTGGTTGGGGTAAATATGTTACTTTAGGAAAAGCTGTATTTAAAAGAACATTAATTCTTTTTACGTTTTGGAAGCAACACCTTTTACACTATTTTCACTATAAATGTTTAATTCAAGATTTTTTCCGAACATACAAAAACTTTTTTGATCTCTACAACCATTAAATTTACATGCATTCTTAACTAATATACATTAACCAATGAAGGCAATAAAAAAAATTGAAATCGTAACTGGTTCACTTGATGCTAAAAAGGTAATCAATTTATTAGATGAAAAAGGTATTAAGGGTTACACTATTATCAAAAATGTAATGGGAAATGGTGATAAAGGCTATCAAGATGGCGACGGTTTGCATGAAGCCTTTCAAAATAAATATATTATGGTAGCTTGTTCTGAAGAAGAGTTAGAAAAACTCGTTGAACCACTTAGAGCTATTTTAAAAAAATCAGGTGGAATTTGCCTTGTATCAGACGCCCAGTGGCTTGTTCATTGAATAGTAAAAACTATCAGCCTTTATAAAAAATTAGCTTACGATACTTAAATCTCATCAAGTTGTTTTAAAAAGAACAACACTATTAGTATTTCAATGTAGCTTTCGATAAGGCAAAAGAAAAAAGTGTACAAAAAAGTAATACACTAAAGCTTGCTTGTAAACCTACTTCACCAGCAATAAAACCTAAACCTACCGGCCCCACCAAAAAGCCGATATAGCCTGTGCCCGAAACAACGGCAATTCCTTCTGCAGGTTTAACATCGTTAAGGTTTCCAGCAATTCTGAATAATTCTGGTATAATGCCAGAAAACCCTAAACCAACCAATATAAACCCAAATAATACAGGAATTAAATTGGCAGAAATTACTAACAATAATCCGCCTGCACCAATTAAACATCCCATCTGAATCATTTTTATAGAACCCCACCGTGCAGTTACTTTATCTCCAAAAAATCTGCCCAAAGCCATAGCTAACGAAAAGCCTGCATAACCCATGCCCAATAACTCTGTGGGTGCGTGTAACACTTTTTGTAAATACAGGCTACTCCAATCGGCAACAGCTCCTTCGCCAACCATAATAGGAAACCCAACCAACGAAAGGGCAAGCACTGGTTTTATATTGAAAGATCGGCTTGACTTTTTGAGTCTGCCTGCTGTTTCTATGTGGATGTAACTACTCCCTAAAATCACTTGAGACATTAGCATGATGCATAAAACTACCATTGAATGCCAAACCGGATTGTCAAGTAAAGAAGCTAATATTCCACCCAATCCTGCTCCAATAAATCCGCCAAGGCTATAAAAGCCATGGCTTCCTGACATAATCCGCACTTTATCTTGTTTCTCCACTACAGTTACAAGTGCATTAACTGCAATGCCTAAAAACCCAGAAGCAATACCTACTAAATACAAGCTGCCAAATAATGTAAAGATGTTTTCTGTAAGAAAGGGAAAAACCAATAAACCACTTAGTAAAATAATACTTGAAACAACAGCTCTGCCCTCTCCTAGTTTTTCTAAAATTTTGCTACTCAAAGGCATGATGCTAAATGCTCCTAGAGAAATAAAAAATAGGGCAAGTCCTACTTGAGTTTCATCCAGGTTAAGCCTGGCTGCAGTATGCGGTATATACAATATCCACGTACTGAATAGTAAACTGAGTGAAGCAAAAGAAAAAGCGATAGCAAAGTATTTCCTTTGCGAGAAAAAAATCTTTAAATGTTCCATGTGAAGCTAAGCTATCATACTGGTATAAAATTTTTATTATACATAGTTTAGGTTAAAGGTAATTTCCAGACGGTTATCATCTGGGTCTAGTATTACGCTTTCATAATAACCATCACCCGTCACTCTTGGCTCGCCAATAACTTGATAACCATCTTCTCTTAATCGTACTGTCAATTGATTTACTGCCTTTCGGCTTTTTAATTCAAAAGCAATATGTATTAATCCTGTAAATTGTTGATGAACATTATTTTTTGATTGAGGAATGCCTACCATCTGCATAAGTTCTAATCGCGCACCTCCATCAAAACTTAAAAAGTACGATTCAAATTTCTTTTGTTCATTCACATATTTTTCTCCTGATACTGCTTTAAAATAAGTTTCATAAAAAGCTTTTAAGGTTTCTAATTGATAGGTCCAAATAGCAATATGTTCTAGTTTCATATGTTCAAAATTTTCGAATGCTGAATGTTTGATGCATTCAGGTTTGTACATAAATTTTAATCATTTATTTGTGTGCATTTGAAATGATGAAAATTCATATTCTTTTTTTTAAGCAAAGATATAGCAATATACAGTATGTGAGCATGCATTGTATTTGCCTAATCTTGACTTATTTTAACATAAATACTTTTATTTTTATGGAGTACTGTTAAAATCACTCTATGAACCCTGTATTTGAACAAGTAACCCCAAATCCCGGCTCTTCTTTTTTTATTACAAAATGTGAAGGCGAAGCGCTTTGTAAAGCCCCCTATTGGCACATGCATCCTGAATACGAAATAGTTTACATTAAAAATGGTTCAGGGATGAGGTGCATCGGTGGACATATTTCAAATTACCGAGACGGTGAACTGATTATGTTGGGGCCTCAATTACCACATCATCCTTTTAGTAATAAAGAGCACCTAGATAACTTTGAGATAGTCATACAGTTCGGACACAAATTTTTCACAGAACAACTGCCAACTTTACCAGAAACAAACGCTATAAAGGCGCTATTACAAAGAAGCAGACAGGGTATTAGTTTTTCTGATGAGGTTAAAGAAAAACTAGCTCCACAATTGGAATATTTGTATGATGCTTCACCATTCGATAAGTTACTCGGTTTTATCAAATTACTTAATGAGTTAGCTAACACCAAAGCATACATGCTATTACAAGTTGGTACTATGGCAATTGAGGTGAAAAGTATTGATTATGAAAGGATGAATAAAGTCTATCAATTAGTAAGTGAAAACTATCAAAGACACATTTCCCTTGAAGAAGTGGCTGCACTGTGCCAATTAAGTACCCCTTCTTTTTGCCGATTTTTTAAGAAGATCACCAGTAAAAGTTTTATTCAATTTCTTACCGAATATCGTATTGTTAAAGTCCAAGAATTGATGTCAAGGAAAAGAACTGCTATTGCTTCCATTATGTATGAATGTGGTTTTAATGAGCCTTCTTACTTCAGCAGGCAGTTCAAAAAAATCACTGGTAAATCTCCCACATCTTACAGAAAACTGCTTTATGATAAGATCATATCATAAATATGACATATTTAAGGATGAAGAATAGTTCGTAGCGTTTAGTTGATGGCTTTTTGTAATTGCAATACCGTTTCCAGAATTTCCATGGTCTAAAGTAGCCGTTTATTATTGTCACCTTGTCTGTGCTTTAAAAATATTTATAAACAGTTCTTGAATCGAATTGCATTGCTTATATTCAATTTCCATTACAAACCGGTTACTTTATGAATGTCAACTCACTACTCATCACTTTCTTTTTATTAGTCACACTACCACTTCAAGCACAAAAACAAAAATCTCGTAATCAATCTAAAACATCGGCTTATAGGCAAATTCCAGAGAAGTATTTTTCAGCCATGAAATATCGCTCTATTGGACCAAGTCGTGGTGGTAGATCTACAGCGATTACTGGTATTGCAAACAAACCTTTTACTTTCTATATGGGAGCTACAGGCGGGGGCGTTTGGAAAACTACTGATGCAGGAAATTCATGGAAAAACATTTCTGATGGGCAAATTAAAGCAGGTTCCATTGGTGCTATAGAAGTTGCACCATCAGATAAACAAGTAATTTATGTTGGAACCGGCTCTGCTTGTGCCAGAGGCAATGTTTCAGCAGGTATTGGTATATATAAATCGGTGAATGGTGGTTATACTTGGAAATTTATAGGCTTGCCTGATGCAGGACAAATTGGGAAAATTATCATTCATCCTAAAAATCCGGACTTAGTTTATGTAGCTGCGCTTGGAAATGTGTTCAAACCAAATAATGAAAGAGGGGTATTTCGCTCTAAAGATGGTGGAGAAAGCTGGGAAAAAATATTATATGTAAGCGACAGTACAGGAGCGATTGATATGTCAATAAATCCTGAAAATCCCAGGGTTATCTACGCTGCTATGTGGCGCGCAGAACGCAAACCTTGGACCATGATTGATGGAGGTAATGAAGGTGGAATTTATAAAACAGAAGACGGTGGTGATAACTGGGAAAAATTACAAGGAGATGCCTCCAATAAATTACCTAGCGGCACACTAGGAAGGATAGGCTTAGCCGTTTCTCCTGCCCAACCAGAACGCGTTTGGGCACTGATAGTAGCTAAAAAAGAGGAGGAATCGGGCTTGTATCGCTCAGATGATGCCGGGAAAAGTTGGAAAAGAATTAACCGTGACCATCGCCTGAGACAAAGAGGTTGGTATTATACCCACATTACTGCCGACCCACAAGACCCTAATACGGTATATGTAAACAATGTACAGTTTCTTCGCTCTGTTGATGGTGGAGAAAATTTTGGTGAAGTCATCAGGACACCACATGGCGATAACCATGGGCTTTGGATCAACCCAACAAATACCAAAATTATGATTAACTGCAATGATGGTGGCGCGAATGTGAGCTTAAACGGAGGGAAAACTTGGTCAGAACAACTCAATCAACCTACTGCTGAATTTTACCGCGTTACGGTAGATAATCAATTTCCTTACCGCCTCTATGCCGGACAACAAGACAACAGTACGATTTCTGTTCCTTCGAAAAGCTTACCCAATATTACTAGGTCTGAACACTGGCATGCAGTTGGTGGCAGTGAATGTGCTGATATTGCCGTAGATCCTAGCAATCCTAATATTATTTATGCAACTAGCTATAGTGGGGAAATTACCTATATAAATCTTGAAACCGGACAACAAAGGCAATTGACTGCCTATCCACATTACACTGAAGGCACTAAACAAGCCGATTTAAAATATCGCTGGCAATGGAATTATCCGGTATTGATTTCTAAACATAATTCTGATGAAATTTACCAAGCTTCTAACTATGTACATCGCTCTACCAATCAAGGACAAAGTTGGGAACGTATCAGTACAGACCTTACTACAGGCAAAGCTGCTAAAATGGGTATTCCCGGAGGGCCTGTACAGCATGACGGTACAGGTGTAGAAGTATATTCAACTATTTTCGCTTTAGAGGAATCACCTCATGAAGCGGGTGTACTCTGGGCAGGTTCTGATGATGGATTGGTGCACATCACGAAAGATGGAGGCAAAACTTGGGAAAATATTACCCCGCCTGAAATGCCGCAAGAAGGAACGGTGAATAAAATTGAGCTTTCCACTCATGAAGCAGGAAGGGCATTTATGGCAGTTCAGCGTTACCGTTTAGGTGACTTCCAGCCCTATATCTTTCGTACTAACGATTTTGGTAAAAGTTGGGAATCGTTAACCGATGGAAAAAATGGCATTCCAAACAACCATTTTGTAAGAGCAATTGCTGAAGACCCAGATCGCAAAGGGCTACTTTATGCAGGGACAGAATATGGTGCTTATGTCTCTTTCGATGATGGTGGTCACTGGCAATCATTACAACTTAATTTACCCCATGTACCCATTACCGATATAGAAGTACACCAACAAGATTTGGTAATTAGTACACAAGGTAGAGCATTTTGGATACTTGATAACTTAACACCCTTACATCAACTCAATGATGAACTCATGGCTCAAGAGCAGTTTCTGTATAAGCCAAGAGGTACTTACAGAACAAATGTTGGAGGTAGAAACGGCATGCCTGCACAGTTCTATTTCTACTTAACGCAAACACCTGACACAACAGTTAATGTAAAAGTTGAACTTTATGAGGCATCTGGAAAATTAATAAAATCCTATTCCAGTAAACCACAAGAAAACGAAGACTTACTTATTCCAAATGCAGGAATGAACGAATTTTTATGGGATTTACAATATCCGGGACCGGAAATGGTCGATAATTTTGTAGCAATGGTTTTTGATAGTGATGCTCCCGGCGCTTCAGCAGTACCGGGCAAATATCAAATCAAACTTTCTATTGGCGACTGGCAACAGGTAGAAACGTTTGATGTAAAAGCCGATCCACGTTGGAATGATGTAACCCAAGCAGATTATCAGGCACAATTTGACTTGGCACAAGAGATTTCGCAACTCATTACCCAATCTCAAAAACAAGTAAAAAATATCCGTTCTATTAGAAAACAGATCAACGAAATTGCACACCTATCCCACTTAGCAGGTAAGGGTGATGAAATTAAAAATGAGGCTGATCGCCTTTCAACCAAGTTAACAGCTATTGAAGACGAGCTCTTTCAAAATAAGATTGAGGTAAGCCAAGATGAAATCAATTACCCTCGGAAATTTACCAACCACATTGCCCGTCTCTACCAAGTAGTGATCGATGATCATCACCGACCTACTGCTGGTATGCTTGAACGTTACAATGACTTGCAAAAAGCTTATGCCGCTCTCATTGCGCCCTTAAACGATATTTTACAAACCGACCTCAAAGCCTATAATCAGCTGGTAAGAGATAAAGATATCAATCCAGTAATGGTTCCTTTTGGGGCAGATAAGTAAGTAAAACTTATAAAGTATTTTTTATTTTCTCTTTTCTACTTAGAAATAATAACTTATAACAGTTTGAGTTTTCTTTTTCCTTTACTCTACATTTAAAATTACTCGCCAATACGTTGCATTGTCTGTGTTTTTCGTCTTGATTAAAGAAAAAATAATTCCTCATCTTTATTACACGTTCCTTAGCATTTTGATACTACTAACCTATTTTTAAAATAAGAATTACCTATATTTCAAGCTAAAAGGAAAGTCAAAATATAGTATGATTGTGTCATGACAAGAGAAAGAAATATTTTAGAAACAGAAGGCATGAGTTTTTTAGACCATCTGGAAGTACTCAGATGGCATTTAATCAGATCACTTATTGCTATAGTCGTTTTCTTCATTATCGCTTTTTCATTTCCTGAGTTCTTTTTTGAAATAATCATCCTTGGTCCTTCTAAAGTAGATTTTATCAGCTATCAGCTACTATGTAATTTAATAGAGACGGTTGGCTTAAACGACTTATGCATAGATCAACTAGGGTTTTCTATACAAAACAGAAAAATGTCAGGTCAATTTACCATGCACATATTTTACTCATTTATCATAGGTTTAACACTCGCTTTCCCGTATACCTTTTGGGAAATTTGGCGATTCGTAAAACCCGGCCTGTATGATAATGAAAAGAAAATTTCGAATGGTGCTACTTTTTTTGTTTCCTTGTTATTTCTGATGGGAGTTGCCTTTGGTTACTTTGTAGTTTCACCAGTCGCGATTAACTTTTTAGGCAACTATCAAATTGTAGGAAGTATAGTGAATGAAATCGATCTTACTTCTTATGTGGAAACTGTTACAATGATTGTGTTTTGTTGTGGTATCATGTTTCAAATGCCTATTGTTATTTATTTCTTGGCAAAAGTAGGCGTTGTAACACCAAAGCTGCTGGTAGCTTACAGAAAGCATGCGTTTGTAGGAATTTTAGTAGTAAGTGCTATTATCACTCCTCCTGAACCTACTTCTCAAATATTACTTTCATTGCCTATTTACTTACTTTTTGAATTTAGTATTTGGATTGCAGGATTTGTTGTAAAAGAGGAAGAGGCAAAGATAAACTACGGAAAAAGAATTAAAAGAAGCGAAAAAAGGAAATATTTAAAACCCCCGCCTCCCCATATTCAAACAAATGACGATCTTCTACCTGAAGATGGAGAGCAGCCGACTTAAAAACATAATTGTGTGAGATTTATTAATTCAAGCTTCGACTAGAATCATTTAGTTAAGCAAACCTTTTAGATATTATGTAAATTAGCATATAAAACTCATTGAGAGTTATCAGGTAAAATTAAACTATGCTAAAGAGTTGATGAATGTAATCTGATAAAAGACCAGAATTATTTTACGTTTCGCAAAATTACGAAACGTTCTAAAACCAGCGAGTATCATCTCACTGTTACTGCTGCTAAAGAGCAAAATGAGATAGATAAAAGAATTAGAAGGACTCAATGAAACAAATGATGCCAAGCATTCAAATGAAGAAAACCATGTTGCTGAAAGGGATGCGTTATTGGAAAAAGGGATTGTCCCTGAGAATCTCCCCAAGCAAGAAAATATTAGAAGATAGCAAAAATACCAGACAAGAAAAAGATAACAATTTACTCTCTAATTAACTAGCAGCTAAAAAATAGAAATTCAGCTATCTTCATCTTCTTACTGGAGGGCTTTATACGGTTTGACATAATTTGACCTCTACAGGTAAAGAAGAGCCTATAACTATCTTATTTATCTTTATATATTCCTTTCACCTCTAGCTAATTTTTTTACTCAATTACTTTAAAACAGAAACTTTTCATAGAATAATTTATTTACATGTTGTAACATATATTTATTTTACATACCTTTAAAACCAAAAAATATGGAAAAAAGAAACAAAATTATCTTCTGGATTGCTACCGGTTTGCTAAGTGCCATGATGGTCATGTCAGTTGGAATGTATATTTTTAATCATGATGAGGTAGCAGCAACTTTCGTGAAATTGGGACATCCGGCTTATGTCGTTTACCCACTTGCCCTAATGAAACTTCTCGGTGTAGTAGCCATTATTACGAGAAAATCTGCCGTTTTAAAAGAATGGGCTTATGCAGGCTTTACTTTCAACTTTATTTTGGCATTTTCCGCGCACTTAGCAGCACAAGATGGTGAACAGTTTGGCGCACTTGTAGCATTAGTTTTACTAGCAGTTTCTTACATCTTTGGCAATATGGCTTTTTCTAACAAGAAAAAAGAAACGGTTCATGCTTAGCTTTTATCCTATTTACTAAATCATCTCTTTAAAGAATTCATATCTCAGCAGAGGGTAGTTAATTTTTAAACTTCCCTCTGTGAGGTTTACATACTACTTAATACTATTTTTTCCCCAACAGCAAAATCTCGTTCTAAAAACTCCCCTGACATAGCCTCTTCACCCAATTTCCATTGTTTTCCTAAGCCATGATTCAGTTTAATATTTCCTCCTTTTAAGCTTTCAATAGTAATAGTTGATACTTTTCTATTTATCACTTTCGCACTTACCCTAAAAGCTCCTTCAGTGTAAATGCCTTCAAAATCAAACTCTTGCCAATTTCGCGGTATATCAGGGAGAATATAAATGCCCTCTCTTCGATGCTGTACTAAAAGCTCTGTTATCGCCGTCACAGCACCAAAACCTCCATCTAATTGCATTACCTCACGATTAGGTTTCGATTCTGCTTGCTTATCCCAAGGTGCATCTGCTATAACAGACATTCCTCTGAAAGTACCATTATGAAGTGTACCTCTACCCTCATTAGTGTAATAATTATTAAAATGATGCAACCAACCTACGGCTCCATCGGCATTATTCACTCGGGCAAAAAGGGTTGATGCCCAAGGAACACACCATCCACTCCAAGCACCAGCACCAGTATAGGTAAGGTGCCACAAAGAATTATTTACTATTTCTTGGTGGGGTTCTTCAAAAGGATCAATGGTTATAAAAGGATAAATGGAAGCTAAATGAGAATGATGCCTGTGACTACCAATTAAATCCATGTCTTCCCATAAAGCAATCTTTTCTACCTTATTTTCTGGATTTTCTTTGCCTTGGGCAGTAAAAACGGTAGTATATGGTGGCAAAAGATTCAATGCTTCTTCCCAACGCGGATCTTGTATTTCATCAAGAATTTTTGCCGCACTAATTAGATTTTCAGCTACCATATGAAAAGCCCCTAATTGAAAAGAGGCATTCTCTCCCCAAGCATCCATACGAGAACCTTTAAACTCAGGACTTACACTTACTGGGAGGCTTAAAATTGTTTTTCCATTTACATCAGTCTTTCTTTCAGCCATTGCCCAATACCCTTCAAAAGCACCCATCATCAGCGGCCAAGCAACTTCTTTTAATACCTTTTTATCCAAAGTATAGCGATAATGCAACCAAGCCAATTGAGACATCCAAGAAGCGCAAGCATGATCAATTGTACCTGTCCAAAAACTACCCACCACTTGGCAGCGATCATCCACTGCATGAGGCATCATAATCGCACCCTCCCTACCAAAAAAGACTTCTCCGGTTTGCTTCATGTTTGGATACCATCCCATTAACATATCCCATAAGGGCTGCAAATGTGCTGTTTTTCCACTGGCTAATACAGGCCAATAAATCATCTGAATATTTACGTTGAAATGGTAATCGGCACTCCAAGGAGGCAATTGATAAGCCTCGAGAAAAGGCCCTTGTAAGGTACAAGCCAAACCTTGGGGAGGCGTACAACAACCTTGCTTATAAATACCATAATCGTATAGCTCCTGAAGTACTTTGTCGGGCAAATTTAATCTAGGAATATCTTTCCAGTAATTTTCCCACCAAGATAATGCTGCAGTTTTTTCTTCAGTGATGTTAGCTTCCTTTAAAATCTGATGGACTTTTTCTTTAGCATTTTCTTGAACTGCTGTAGCAATCGTTAGTTGATTCTCATTTAAAAAATAACCCATAGATAAGGGTGAATCTTCAGGTAGGTTTTGCTGAAATCCTTTTCCTGCATCTAATTCAAAACGTTCAGGTGCTTCTACTCCAATATTTGTCAGTGTTTCTTTAATCAAATCCCAACTGGGCACCAATTTCAAATCTATTTTTCCCACAAGAGATGTAGGTAAATCAACCATAGCCAATTCATTATTGGGCGATTGCATGATACTGAAAGCTTTGCGTTCCCCAGAATTATTTTCTGCAAAGATTTCAATCTTGCCTTCTGTTAGATGCAACTTTCCTTCTTTTAATAACCAGCCTTCTGGTAAGGTTAGTACTACTTTCCCTCCTCCTACTTGATGTGGTCTTCCAGAATTTCCTTTGTCCTGATCTATAGCAAAAGCTGTTTTTAATCCTGCTTCATCTCTGTTTTGCAAAAGCTGTTTTACCTGTTGGTAATTCGTTCTGGTAGAAAAGTTATTTCCTCCTCTTCGATCCCAAAAACCTGCTCTTCCGACAGTTATATTTAGTTGATTATCCTTTCCCCATACCATTAACCCTTGGACACCATTCCCCAATAAAATACCCGTATGGGTTCTGGGAAGTGGAAATTGCCAAGTAATCACTTTTGTATTTTTTGCTATTTTGGCTTCTTGGCTATTTTGTTGTAAACAAGCTGCTAAAAGACCAATTAAAGCAAAGGAAAGTATGGATTTTGTAATTTTCATAGATTTAATTCTTATCAAGTGCTTCACTACTTTTATTTAAAGGAATAGTCTTGGGAATTATACTCAATGAAAGTTGAAAAGG
>JBCDJE010000033.1:0-13909 GCA_038748185.1 Bacteroidota bacterium | reverse complement strand
CAACGACTTAGTTTACCTTGGTAATCGAGATACGATTAACGGAGCAATTAAAAATTGGAAGGAAAGACTCATAACGCAAGATGATAAGTCTTTAAAATTATTCGCAGAATCACTTTACCAAAAACTTTGGTTTCCAGTAGTAGAAAAGCTCATGGGCGAACGTGTTATTATTGTTCCTTGCGGTTCGCTGTTTTATTTAAATTGGGAAACTTTACCTTCAAACAATGACACAGGTACTTTTTTAATTCATGAGTATAATATTTCCTACGCCTTATCCTTCAATATACTTTTTTCTGATAACAATAAAACAAGTCAAGGTGATATCATTGCTGTAGCTCCCGGCTTCGAGGAAGATATAAAACAGCAGTATCAAACGCAATTAGATTCACTTACTACTCCCGATGAAGAATTTTTACTAACGGTTAGGCAGCCTTGGTCATTAAAACTTGCTAGTCATTTAGAAAAAGAATTTACTTCTACATCTTATACTGGTATTAAAGCTACTGAAGTAAATGTAAAAGCGAGTATTCAAGAAGGAAGCATTTTATATTTTGGGACACATGCTATTGCAAATGCTACAGATCCGCTTCGGTCAAAATTAGTCTTAGCCAAGGAAATAGGTACTCAGAAAGAAGATGGTTACCTTCATGCCTATGAATTATACGGTTTACCCCTACAAGCCGAACTGGCAGTGCTCAATGCTTGCGAGAGTGGTTTGGGAAATTTACAAGCTGGAGAAGGCATGATATCTTTGGCATATAGTATCCACTATGCAGGTTGTCCTAGTACCATCATGTCACTTTGGAAAGTTGATGAGAAAATCAGTACTCAAATCACAAAAGACTTCCTTAATTATCTGGCAGAAGGATATTCCAAAAGTGAAGCACTCCGACAAGCCAAATTAGATTATCTAAATGCAGCTCAACCTAACACGGCGGCCCCTTTTTATTGGGGAGGTATGGTTTTGATGGGCGAAGATGGAGAAGTGAGCTTTCAACATAAAAATAGGGATTGGTATATTTATGTTGGGCTTACTTTAATTATTATCTTATTTCTTTATTTTGGAAGGAACCGAATCAAAAAATGATTTATCTTTTGGCCTTGAGTTAAAAGTTATCATCAAACCCACTTTCTACCTATCCCCTTTCGTACACAATCTAAACCTTCTATCAAAAAATATAATGATTTACTTAACAAATATAAAAATAATACATTACATTTACTTTTGTTAAGTAAATAAATATCAAATGAAAAGTGCATCACTTGGTGAGTTCGAAGAACTAGTATTACTCACAGTAGCCGCTCAACATGATCAAGCATATGGGGTTTCTATTTTAGAAAGCCTTGAAGAGCAATTGAATAAAAAGCTAAATATCAGTGCGATTCATGTAGCTTTAAAACGGATGGATGAAAAAGGTTTTGTGCAATCCAGATTTGGAGGTATAACCAATGATAGAGGTGGTAGAAGAAAGAAGTTTTATGTAATCACTGCATTGGGTAAAAATATGTTGGATCAGCAATACGCTTTAAGGACACGAATTTATCAACAAATTCCGAAAATTTCCTTTGGTTAATGCAAGTGTGCCCTCCTAAATATGCCCTTAACTTCCTTCGCTGGTTTTGCCGCGAAGACTACCTCGAAGAGATAGAAGGTGATTTGGTAGAAGTATTTGAAATGCAATATGAAACATCACCCAAGAAAGCGAAGTGGAAATTTACCAAAGGCGTGATCCGGTATTTTCGCCCCGAATTTATTAAATCATTTAAATCGAGTTATCACCCAACATTATTTGCCATGTTTCGACATAATTTTTTGCTTGCTTTTCGCAATTTTAAGCGTTACAAAACATCATTTTTAATTAATATTTTAGGACTATCTTCAGGTATAGCTTGTGTATTACTCATTTATTTATGGGTGGCTGATGAGTTAAGCGTAGATAAATTTCACGAAAATGAGCAACAGCTTTTTCAGATTTTAGAGCATAGAAAGCAAGCTGGAAATCTCATTTTATTTAAATCTACATCGGGTATTACTGCCAGTTCCCTATTAGAAGATATGCCTGAGGTAGTGAGTGCTGTAGGATTAAGAAGAATGGGTAATAGTACCTTATCTATAGGTGATAAAAACATAAGAGCAAGGGGGCAATATACTGGGAAAGACTATTTTACTATATTCTCTTTCAATATGCTTCAAGGAGAAGCGTCACAGGTGCTAGTGGATAAAAATTCTATCGTTATTTCGGAGAGTTTGGCCATTAATTTATTTGGTAGCACTGAAAATGTGGTTGGCAAATTGGTAGAGTGGGAACATGAAAAGCAATTCCAAGTATCAGGAGTATTTAGAGATGTACCCAAGAATTCATCATTACAGTTCGATTTTGTTTTATCATACGAATTGTTTTTAGAAAATAGTAGATGGGCAAATCATTGGAATAGTACCGGACCAAAAACTTTTATCCTTCTGGAAGAAGGCACAGATATAGCTCAATTCAATGAGAAAATAGCCAACTACGTACAGCAGAAAACCAATAATAAGATTACTCATCGAACCATGTTTGCTACTAAATTCTCAGATATTTATCTGAAAGGGAAATATGAGAATGGACAACAAGCCGGAGGTAGAATTGAGTATGTTAGGCTCTTTTCTTTAGTAGCCATTTTTATCTTGTTCATTGCATGTATCAATTTTATGAACCTATCTACTGCTAGGGCTTCCCGCAGGATGAAAGAAGTAGGAATCAAAAAAGCAGTTGGAGCTCATAGGTTTTCTTTAATCATGCAGTATTTAACGGAGTCAACAATAACTGTGTTGATTTCATTTTTTATTGCCCTTGCGTTGGTATTAATATTTCTACCTCAATTTAATACATTAACAGGGAAGCAGTTAGCATTACAGCTCGATCTACCACTTCTATTAACGGTTATAAGTATTGCAGTATTAACAGGATTACTAGCAGGCAGTTATCCTGCACTGTATCTTTCAAAATTTAGACCTTCCGCTATTTTAAAAGGTAATCTGGGCAACTCCTTGCGTGAGTTATTGATAAGGAAAGGTTTAGTGATACTACAATTTAGTTTATCCATTATTCTTATTGTTTCAGTTATTGTAGTGTACGAACAGATTGCTTTTGTTCAAGATAAAAATCTAGGGTATAATAAAGATAATATTATCTATTTTCGAAGACTTAGTGGTGATGAAAATAACTTGAAGGCTTTTTTAGCAGAAGCTAAGAATGTACCCGGAATCGTTTCGATTTCGAGTACTAATCACGATATGACAGGACATAACTCCGGAACATACGGTGTGCAATGGGAAGGTCGAGATCCAAATGATAAGACTGAATTTGAAAATGTAGTTGTGAACTATGACGCAATAGAATTACTGGATATAGCAATAAAAGAAGGGCGTACTTTTTCAGAAAAATACAGTGGAGACACAGCAAAAATCATTTTTAATGAATCGGCAATAAAGTATATGGGAATGACTGATCCCATTGGTAAGGTAATAAAACTGTGGGGAGACGACAGAGAAATTATTGGTGTAGTTAAAGATTTCCACTTCGAATCGCTACGAGAAGATATTAAGCCCTTATTTTTCAGATTTGCTCCACAATCTACTTGGAACATTATAGCGAAGATTGAAGCGGGAAAAGAAAAAGAAATGATTCAGCAGCTCGAGCTTTTAGTGGAAAAATTTTATCCGGGTTTTCCTTTTGAATATCAATTCTTAGATCAAGCCTACAAAGCGCAATACCTAGCTGAACAAAGGGTATCAACCTTATCAAAATATTTTGCCGGGGTAGCCATTATTATTTCCTGTTTAGGACTTTTTGGATTGGCTGCTTTCACAGCTGAAAGAAGGATAAAAGAGATTGGCGTACGAAAAGTATTAGGGGCTAGTGCTATTAGTATTGTCGGTCTTTTATCGAATGACTTTACCAAAATGGTGTTGTTTGCGATTACAATAGCTTTACCACTCAGTTACTTCATTGCTCAGCAATGGTTAGAGAGCTTTGCTTATCAAATCGATTTAGAATGGTGGTATTTTGCATTAGCTGGTATTCTTTCCTTGCTTATCGCTTGGTTTACTGTAGGGTTACAAACGCTGAAGGCTGCTACTATCAATCCGGTTAAGTGTTTGAAGAATGAGTAAAATGTCTGAATCGAGATTTCCAAGATTATAGGATGAATGAGAAAATTAAAAAACTAGTAATGAAAGAAGAAATAAAAGACGATTTAACCTATAAAATCATCGGATGTTCAATGAAAGTGCGTAATACTTTAGGCAATGGTTTCCAAGAAGTTATTTATCAAAGGCGCTTGCAAAGATGTTTAGCTATTGAATTAGAAAAAGCCGGATTAGGATTTGTTCGAGAATATGAAATGCCTATTTATTATGAAGGTATTCAAGTTGGCACTAGAAGGGCTGATTTTATTTTGGAAGATCAAGTAGTAATTGAATTAAAGGCAATTATCCAATTAGAGGATGTTCATTTAGCTCAAGGTCTAAATTTGCAAGCTTGTAAAATTGAAAAAGGTTTGCTAATAAACTTCGGCTTTAAAAGCTTAGAAGTGAAGCGCTTGTTCCGTAAAGCGTAATCTAATTAATCTAAAAATTCAATAAATCCTGATTCCGACAGAATGAAAAAAATGCCTCCAAAATATTCCCTTAAATTCCTTCGCTGGTTTTGTCGCGAAGACTATCTCGAAGAGATAGAAGGGGATCTAATGGAGGTATTTGAAAATCAATATACATTATCACCCAAAAAAGCCAAACAGAAATACACAAAGAGTGTGATCCGACATTTCAGACCGGATTTTATTAAACCTATTTCAGTAAATATAATAGATCAAACCATGTTTCAGAATCATTTTAAAATTGCGTGGAGACATATTGTTAAAAAGAAACTATATTCTTTTATCAACATTACTGGGCTTGGCGTAGGTATGGCGTGCTGCATGATGATTTTTTTGTATGTAAAACATGAGTTGTCATACGATCAATATCACGAAAATTTAAATAATATTTACCGGGTACTGCATGGTTATAAGTCTAAGGAAGAAAGGGGAAGGTTGACAAGTCCGGAAGAATTTCAAGTTTGGGGCAGTGCTCCCGTTGGGCCAGCTATGTTAAAAGACTTTCCCGAAGTAAAGAGCTATTTTCGGTTCACCAGTCCTGCCAATATGCTTTTCGAATATGAGGATAAGCGTTTTCAGGAAGATAACATGGTATACGCAGACTCGAATGCTTTTAACATATTTAGCTGGAAACTCTTAGAAGGGAATGCAGCTACTGTTTTAAATGAACCATTTACTATAGTACTTACTCAAAAAATTGCTGAAAAATATTTTGGGTCAGACGATCCGATTGGAAAAGTAATTAGTATCGAAAATGATAGAATATTAAGAGTAACTGGTGTGATGGAGAATGTTCCTGCCAACTCTCACTTCTCATTTGAAGGATTAATTTCCATGAGTACTTTCCAGCGGATTCGTCCTGAGATTTTTGATTGGTGGGGATATGTGGATTTTTATACCTATTTTACCTTAGAAGAGAACGCCAGTATTGCATCGTTAGAAAGTAAATTGCCTGATTTTATAGAAAAATACACAGGTAACTGGGAAAATCCTTTCGACATGGCATTTGAGCCCATGACAGATGCTTATTTACATTCGGTAGCTGCTCGGCAACCGGGCGAAACTGGGAATTTACAGAACCTGTATATTTTTTCTTGTATTGCTATATTTATTTTACTCATTGCCTGCATTAACTTTATTAACCTCTCCACTTCTCGGTCATTAGAAAGAGCAAAAGAAGTGGGGATTAGAAAAGTAGTTGGCGCCCGTCGTTTTACATTAGTAGGTCAATTCTTATCAGAGTTTATCCTCTTGTCTTTATTTGCCGCAGTATTGGCGATTTTACTGGTTGTTCTATTGTCTCCTATTTTACAAGACTTATCGGGTAAGCCTATATCTTACGAAGACTTATTAGTCTGGGAAACCTTCGCAATCCTACTTGGAGGAGTAATAGCTATCGGGATGCTGGCTGGAAGTTATCCGGCGGCATTACTAGCACATTTCCAGCCGGTCAAGGTGTTAAAGGGCGCATTCAGGACAAGCGAAAGAGGAGTTACACTCAGAAAAGGGTTGGTTATCTTTCAATTCAGCCTTTCTATTGCCCTGATGGTAGGTACAGCCGTAGTCTTTTCCCAACTGCAATACCTTCGTAACCACGACTTAGGCTTCGATCAAGAGCAAATGGTAATTGTTGATTTTGGCTGGGACGGAAAAGTACAAGAACAAATTGAGGCTATTAAAAATACTATACTCAATCACCCTGATGTACTTGCAATTGCTGCTTCTAGGGCAGTACCGGGAAACTTTCTCCCTAATGCAGGAACAGACATTGAAGCACCCAATGGAGAGATGGTAAGTTATGGACCAACTATTTATGAAATAGATCCAGATTTTATTCCCAATTATAATATTGAAATGGCAGCAGGAAGAGCCTTTTCAAGAGACTTTCCTAATGACACTGCCCAATCTTTAATACTCAATGAAGCAGCAATTAAATTGTGGGGCTATTATGATCCTGAAGACATTATCGGAAAACGTTTTGAACAGTGGGGAAAATCAGGAACGGTGATTGGTGTGGTCAAAGATTTTAATTATCAATCACTGCATAAAATTGTAGAACCGCTATCTCTACGCTATGAACCATACAGCATGAGGAAGTTCTCGATCCGTATAAAATCGGAAAATATACCGGCTACTATTGGCGATTTAGAAAAAATGTGGAATGAGTTAGTTCCTCACCGCCCCTTCCTTTACAGCTTTTTAGACGAAAGTTTCAATAAACAATATGAGGCTGACGCACGATTTGGGAAAATCTTTACTGCATTTGCAGGCATAGCTATTCTCATTGCATGTTTAGGACTTTTTGGACTTACTGCTTATACCACGAGTCAGCGTACCAAGGAAATTGGCATTAGAAAAGTGCTAGGGGCATCAGTGAGTAGCATAGTCGGGTTACTTTCATCAGGGTTTCTTAAGTTATTTGTAGTGGCCTTGCTCATAGCAGTTCCGGTTTCGTGGTATACTATGAACCGATGGCTAGAAAGCTTTGCCTATCAGGTGGGAGTAAATTATGATGTATTTATTGCTGCTGGACTGGTAGCTTTATTAGTAGCCTTACTTACTATTAGCTGGCAATCATTAAAAGCAGCTTTTGCTAATCCGATAAAATCCTTAAGGAATGAATGAAAACCCTCCAAAATATGCGCTCAAATTTTTGCGCTGGTTTTGCCGCGAAGATTACTTGGAAGAGATAGAAGGAGATTTAATGGAGGTATTTGAAAAACAATATAAATCATCACCCAAAAAAGCTAAGTGGGAGTTTACATGGAGTGTCATCCGTTGTTTCCGCCCCGAGTTTATTAAATCATTTAAATCGAGTTATCACCCAACATTATTTGCCATGTTATGCCATAGTTTTTTGCTTGCTTTTCGCACATTTAAACGCTATAAAAGTTCATTTTTTATTAATCTAGTTGGGCTTTCTACTGGTCTGGCAGCAGTGCTTTTGATTTATCTTTGGGTTTATGATGAATTATCAGTAGATAAATTCCATAAAAATGATCAAAAATTGTATCAGGTACTGAGAAATTTAAATAAACCTAACGGTATTAAAACGAGTGAAAGCAACTCAGATTTATTAGCACCTTCCTTGATAGAAGAATTAGGTGAAATAGAATATGTAGTGCCTGTAGTAGACGAGGCTTCTAGCGCCATATTATCTTTTAATAAAAAAAAGATAAAAGCAAGTGGAAAATTGGCTGGTAAAGATTTTTTCAAAGTATTCTCTTTTGAATTAATCCAAGGTGATAAAGACATAGTGCTAGCTGATAAAAATGCAATTGTAATCTCTAAAGAACTTGCTGCTAGTATTTTCGATTCAGAGAATGATGTAATAGGTAAGATAATTAATGTAGTGGATAATACTGATGGGGAAGCTATCTATGCTGATGACTACATAGTTTCAGGAGTATTCGATATAGCGAATGTCAATACATCTGAGCAGTTTGACTTTTTATTGACAAATAAGTTATACCTAGATAAGCGTGACCCAAGTAATAAAGATTGGGGTAGTAATAATCCAAGTATTTACATTACGATAAAGGAAGGAGTTGATATCGACCAATTCAATAGTAAAATCAATGATTTTTACAGATCAAAGCTAGAACCTTTATATGGTGAAAACCATCCTGAGTGGATTGGCACTATGTTTACTCAACGTTATTCTGAAAGATATTTAAACAACTATTATGAAAATGGTAAACAGGCTGGAGGAAGAATAAATTATGTGATACTTTTCTCAGTTGTAGCAATTATTATATTAATGATTGCTTGTATCAACTTTATGAACCTTTCTACTGCACAAGCATCTAGGCGATTGAAAGAAGTAGGTATTAAAAAGACCATAGGTGTGTCTAACAAGGTACTCGTTTTCCAATACATAGGAGAATCTATGATGTTGGTATTTATCTCATCACTTATCGCTGTACTACTTGTTCTTCTTTTACTCCCTCAATTCAATGTGATTACAGGTAAGCAACTGGCATTTACTCCAGATATTAATCTCATATCAGGTGCTTTGTTTATTATTATTCTTACCGGATGTCTTTCTGGTAGTTACCCTGCATTTTTTCTCTCAAGGTTGAAGCCTAATGAAGTATTAAAAGCAAAATTAAAAAAATCAATAGGTGAAATAATTACCCGTAGAGGATTAGTTATTTTTCAATTTAGTATTTCAATTATACTTATCGTTTCTGTTATGGTAATAACCAAACAAATTGACTTTGTACAATCTAAAAGCCTTGGTTACGAAAAAGACAACATCCTTACTTTTGAAAAAGAAGGAAAACTGATTGAAAATATTGAATCATTCCTACAAGCGGCAAAAAATACAGTAGGTATCATAAATGCTTCAGTACTTGAAGGAAGTATTTCCAATTTCGACAACTCTGGCGGTGGTTACGGTGGGGAAGGTCGATCACCCATTCAATATACATTTACTAGAGTTGGATACGACTATATAAAAACACTAAATATTGAATTACTACAAGGCCGCTCTTTTTCCAGAAATTTTAATAACGAAGGTGAAAAAATCATTCTCAATGAAACAGCGATTAAGGCTATGGGGTTAGCAGACCCGATTGGGAAAGTGGTTAATATCAGAGGGGAAAGGGAAATTATAGGGATAGTAAAGGATTTTCATTTTCAATCACTCTATGAGGAAATAAAGCCCATGTTTTTGATTTTTTTGCCAGAAGATGCCAATACTGTTGTTGTTAAAATACAAGCAGGCGAAGAAAGAGAGACGATAACAAGATTGGAAAAGCTCTACGACAAATTCAACCCAGGTGTTCCTTTTGAATTTAGGTTCCTAGATGAAGAGTATCAAGCACACTATATATCTGAACAGAGAGTAGCTAATCTAGCCAAGTATTTTTCAGTAATAGCTATTCTTATTTCTTGTTTAGGGCTATTCGGTTTAGCCGCTTTCACGGCAGAAAGGAGGTTAAAAGAAATAGGCATACGGAAGGTATTGGGCGCTAGTAATTTTGGTATTATTCATTTACTTTCAAATGATTTTACAAAAATGGTTTTAGTAGCCATTATTATTGCTTTACCTATTAGTTATTTCATCGCTCAACAATGGCTAGAAAGTTTTGCTTTTCGAATTGATTTGGAATGGTGGTACTTTGCTGGGGCAGGCTTTATTGCCTTGCTCATCGCTTGGATTACTGTGGGTTTGCAAACGGTAAAAGCTGCTACCATCAATCCTATTAAGTGCTTAAAAGATGAGTAAAATTTATAACTGATTCAACAATGATAATGCCTCCAAAATATGCTCTCAAATTTTTACGCTGGTTTTGCCGCGAAGACTATCTGGAAGAGATAGAAGGAGACTTAACAGAGGTATTTGAAAGACAGTATGAAACTTCACCAAAAAAAGCTAAGTGGAAGTTTAGCTGGAGTGTTATCCGCTATTTCCGCCCTGACTTTATTAAGTCATTTAAATCGAGTTACCACCCTAATCTATTTGCTATGTTACGTCATAATCTTTTACTTACTTTTCGTACTTATAAGCGCTACAAAAGTTCATTCTTTATCAATTTAGTTGGGCTTTCCTCTGGCTTAGCTTGTACACTTTTGATTTATTTATGGGTAAATGATGAATTAAGTATAGATAAATTTCATGAAAATGATCAGCAACTCTATAGGTTGGTATCTAACTCAATCAGCAGCAAAACATTACTAAATACCTCAAAAGTGTTTGCAGAACTCTTGGTAGAAGAGATGCCTGAAATTGAAGAAGCTGTTTTCAGCTCTTGGGGAACTATTGATTCGTACCTTTCTTCCGAAGATGATTTCTTTAACGTAAAAGGCGAGTTTGGCACCGAAGCCTTTTTTGATTTTTTTTCTTACGAATTAATTGAAGGTAATAAACAGCATGTGTTAAACAATACAAAATCTATCGTACTTTCCGAATCTTTGGCTTTGAAGCTGTTTCAGACTACAGAAAACATAGTTGGTAAAAGGCTTGCATGGCAGTGGTTTTCTTATGAAGAAGACGTCTTTGTCACAGGCGTTTTTAAAGACTTACCCGCTAACTCTTCTATGCAATTCGATTATGTGTTGTCTTTTGATGTTTTTGAAGAACACTTTAGAGAACGAATTGAAAGAGGAAACCAGAATGTAAAAACCTACTTCAAGATTAATAAAAATGCTGACATAGAACATTTAAATGACAAATTGTATGCTTATGTGAAAGCAAACTATGAAAATGCAAGTATTTTTCCTTTTGTTATCCCCTATTCATCTTATTATCTCTACGGAAGTTTTGAAAACAGGGAACAGGTTGGAGGTAGAATAACCTACGTACAGTTATTTTCCATTGTCGCCCTTTTCATTCTGCTTATGGCATGCATCAATTTCATGAACTTATCTACTGCCAAAGCTTCAAGAAGGTTAAAAGAAATAGGGGTAAAAAAAGCAATTGGAGCTAATAGGAAAATGCTTATTTTCCAATATTTCACCGAATCAATTACTACTGCTTTTTTAGCTTTAACTGTTGCATTTTTACTGGTAGTAATTGCATTACCTTTTTTTAACCAGCTTACAGGTAAACAATTGGTATTTGGTTTTAATCTGCAAATTATATTTTCAGCATTTGGAATTACTATGCTAGCAGGTTTGATAGCAGGTAGTTATCCGGCTTTATTTCTTTCAAGCTTTAGCCCGCTTGCTGTGCTTAAAGGTATAAAGCAAAGTTATTTTGGTGACGCTTGGATAAGAAAAGGATTAGTCATTTTTCAGTTTACACTTTCTGTTATCTTAATAACCGGTGTTATCATAGTTTATAAGCAAATTGAATTGATACAAAACAAAAACTTAGGTTATGAAAGCGATCATATCATAAGTTTTAAACCACAAGGTTGGGTATCAGCTAATCAGGAAACATTCATTACTGAAGCTAAAAAAATAACAAGTGTTACGAATGCTTCAAGTATTTTCCATGCTTTGTTTGGAGGGCAAGCGTCTACTGCTGATATACAATGGGAAGGAAAAGATCCCGACGAAACCATATGGTTTGAACACGGTAGGGTCAACTATGGTATGTTAGAAATGTTGGATATGGAACTGCTGGAAGGAAGGTATTTCTCAAGAAATTTTAAGACTGATACAGCAAAAATTATTCTTAATGAAACGGCTGTCAACATCATGGGATTACAAGATCCCATTGGTAAAACAGTTGAAATTTCAGGAAGTAAATGGGAAATTATCGGCGTTACCAAAGATTTTCATTTTGAATCGCTGCATGAAAAAATAAAACCTACTTTTTTGAGGTTAAGCAGAAACTGGGCAAGAAGTATTGTTTTAAAAATTGCTGCCGGAAAAGAAAGGGAAGCAATTGCCCAAATTGAGCAATTACACAAAAAACTGAATCCAGGGTTTCCTTTTGAATATAAATTTTTTGACCAAGACTATGAGGTTCTTTATCAAGCTGAAGAAAGAGTTGCTACATTGTCTCAATATTTTGCTGTACTGGCGATACTCATTTCATGTCTTGGATTATTTGGTATGGTTGCCTTTACTACCGAAAGAAGAATCAAAGAAATAGGTATTCGTAAAATACTCGGCTCAAGCGAGATAGGTATTGTGTATTTATTATCGGGTAGTTTTACTAAAATGGTACTTATTGCTATACTAGTGGCATTGCCCCTCAGCTATTTTATTGCAGCAAAATGGCTAGAAAGTTTTGCCTATAGGATTGATCTAACATGGTGGTATTTTGTTATCGCTGGAATACTTGCCTTGCTCATCGCTTGGATTACTGTGGGTTTGCAAACAGTAAAAGCGGCTTATATCAATCCTGTGAAATGTTTAAAGGATGAGTAAAAATCAAAAAAACTGATTTAACAATGATAATGCCTCCTAAATATGCCCTCAAGTTCCTTCGTTGGTTTTGCCGCGAAGATTATCTCGAAGAGATAGAAGGAGACTTAACAGAGGTATTTGAAAGACAGTATGAAACTTCACCAAAAAAAGCTAAGTGGAAGTTTAGTTGGAGTGTTATCCGCTATTTCCGGCCTGCGTTTATTAAGTCATTTAAATCTAGTTACCACCCTAGTCTATTTGCTATGTTACGTCATAATCTTCTACTTACTTTTCGCACTTTCAAGCGCTACAAAACTTCATTCTTTATTAATTTAATCGGTCTTTCCTCTGGTTTAGCTTGTACACTTTTGATTTATTTATGGGTGAATGATGAATTAAGTGTAGATAAATTTCATGAGAATGATAAACAGCTATTTCAAGTGATGATGAATCATACTCATGATAATAAAATTCAAACAATGGAGCAAACCCACGGCATATTGGCAAAAGCCTTAATGGAAGAATTTCCTGAAGTAGAAGCTTCGGTAGCTATTGCTCCTCGCATTGGTTATAAAAATACAGGTATTCTTTCTAGTGGTAAAAAGTATATAAAAGCGAACTCTAAATTTGTTGGGAAAGACTTTTTCAAAATGTTCTCTTATACACTTCTAGAAGGAGACAAAAATCAAGTTTTATCGGATAAATCCTCTGTTGTGATATCTGAAGAAATAGCTATAAATCTATTCCATACAACGGGAAATGCAGTTGGTAAAGTTATACAATGGGAAAAAGATGATAATAGAGAGCAATTTCAAATAACAGGCGTATTTCAAAATATGCCAAATCATTCAACTATGAAGCTCGACTTAGTTTTTACTTATGACCTATATTTAGAAAAATCGCCTCATTTTCAAACTTGGGAAGGAGCTTCTGGTCCTGCTACTTATATTAAACTGAAGGAAAATACAGATGTAAAAAGATTCAATGGAAACATAGTCAACTTTCTCAAAACTAAAAATGCTAAATTAAAATTTACTTTATTTACTCGACCTTATTCTGATAGCTATTTATACAGCCATTATGAAAACGGAATACAGAGTGGAGGTCGTATTGAATATGTGAGATTGTTCGCTACAATTGCCTTTTTCATATTATTGATAGCCTGTATTAATTTCATGAACTTGGCAACAGCAAGGGCATCAAGAAGATTGAAAGAAATTGGAATAAAAAAAGCGCTAGGTGCCAATCGTAAAGTACTAATCTTACAATTCATAGTAGAGTCCTCAGTTATTACTATCCTTTCAGTGATCTTATCGGTTTTATTAGTTGTTCTTTTTCTCCCTCAATTCAATGTGATCACAGAAAAATATTTAGTACTAGCTTTAAGCCCCAACCTAATGCTATCTCTTTTAGGAATTATAGTATTTACAGCATTACTCTCTGGAAGCTATCCTGCGTTTTATCT
>JBCDJE010000032.1:0-14037 GCA_038748185.1 Bacteroidota bacterium | reverse complement strand
AGGCCCTAGATGTTCAGGAATCAAAAAGAAGAATGAACAATGCAATTGCCAGAATCGCTAGGGTGCATATAGCATTAGAGTTTCTTGAAAAGAACAATGATGAGTTGAAACATCTTTTTAGCATACAACACATCGAAGATCAGGTTTTTGGCTTAGCAAACAAAAAAGTCTTATATGAAACCCACGAAAAAAGAATAAGAGCAGCATTAGAATACTGTATGCTTGCTTTTTTAGATAACTACAAAAAAAATAATCAAGATCCATCATCTCATCATTTTACTGTTCCTGAAGCAAATTTAAAAATTGATACCAGGCTAGGTGACTGGTTTAATTTACTAACCATAAAAGGGATGCGTAGTTCGTATTTTGAAGGTTATGGGATAAGTTATACAGGGTTCGTAGATAGTAAAAAAGGATTGATTAGGCCTTATGAAACCTCTTTTGAAGTTACTTGGGCAAGACCCGGAATAGCAGCTGAAAATGGTTTTAATGATGTAAACTCGTTTGTATTTAGGCCCGAGTTGTATTTTTTTTACAAGAGATTAACACGTGGCGTATATGCATCTGTAAGCACAAATGTACCTATTGGCTACGAGATTTTAGAAGATTTTGAAGGACAAAACTCATTCAACTTTGTGATAGGTATTGGGGCAAGTCAAGGCATAAGAGTGATTCCTTGGAAAAAGAAAGGGGTTGTATTTGGTGCCGACTTTTTCCAACAGTTTGAAACTTCTGAAGTATATAGGACGGATTATGGTCTTGAGTTGGTTCTGGGGATAAATTTCTGATAAATTACTTTGCTTAATGAGGCGCTACTAGGCAGACTGGCAATGGTAGCTGTCATTAGTATGTCAAGAGCTAAAAGGCAGGTATGTACGAATCAAATTATTTTGGATAATTAAAAAAGATAAATGACACGAAAAGAATTTATAAAACTTTGCGGATTACTAGGATTGGGGGTACCATTTCAAGCTACTTCATCTTCTTTGTATAAACCTAAAAACCCAGCCTTTTCGGGGAGCGTCTTGGTAATAGGAGCAGGTGCAGCAGGACTCTCTGCTGGGCATCTTTTAAACCAGAAAGGCATTTCTTATAAAATTCTTGAAGCAACATCAGGTTATGGAGGAAGGATGAAAAAGACAGATCATTTTGCAGACTTTCCCATTCCTTTGGGAGCGGAATGGCTTACGGTGAGTACCAGTATTTTTGATAAAACGGTGAATAACAATTCGGTTTCGGTCGATATTAACACTGTTGGATACAACCAAAATGATACGTATGGTCTCTGGCAAAATAATAAATTGTTATTAAGCGATCTGGGCGATTTTAATTATAGAAAATTTGTTAACAGCACTTGGTTCGATTTTTTTGACAAGTACATTTTCCCTACAGTTTCTCAGAATATTATCTATGATTCTGTTGTAAATGCAATTGATTATTCGAAAAATAAAGTAATTGTGAAAACACAAAATGAGACCTATACAGCAGATAAAATAATTGTGACCATTCCGCTTAAAATACTTCAAAATGGTAGGATTAACTTCACACCATTATTGCCCAAAGACAAATTGAAAGTAATTAATGATGCTGTAGTTTGGGATGGAATAAAAGTTTTCTTGGAATTTTCCAAAAATTTTTACCCTGCCTATATAGATTTTAAAATAACGCCTGCTACTGATGGGCAAGTCTCTTATTTTGATGCGGCATTCGGTCAACACACCAACAAAAATATATTAGGTTTATTTGCTGTGGGAGCTCCCGCAAAAAACTATACTACACTATACGGAGAAAATTTGAAAAACTATATTCTCAATGAATTAGATGAAATTTTCTCAAACCAAGCTAGTCCAAATTATATCAAACACATCGTTCAGGATTGGTCAAAAGAACCGCACATAGAAGGAGCTTATCTTAACGATTATGCAGACTGGAAAACCCCGGCTACCATGTTTAAACCAGTTGATAACAAAGTTTATTTTGCGGGTGATGCTTATACTTCAGGCAATGATTGGGGAAGTGTACACACTGCTGCTCAAGCTGCTATGGAAACCGTTGCTAAAATAGCAAATTGAAAACTTTTCTTGGCGCCTTTTCGTAAGCTAAATCATGAAATAATTATTCTAATCAGCTTATTTATTAAGCTGATTAGAAACATAGAAACTAAAATTAACAGTCAGAAATACCTCGAGACTTGTTGACTATATATATCAAAACAATTTTGCGTTTCTGTGCAAAATATTTAGAAAATAACAGGTTTAAAACTACATTATCATGTAGTTGACGGCCATTCATGATGGCTTTAATTTTACCAGAGCTTACATTACAACAAACCAACAGAGCAAACCATTGCTCTTTTTTTCCATCAATTAATCAGGTTTATTGGTAAAATCTATTCGTTCAACAGGTTTTCAAATCCTTTGATTTTTTCAAAAATTATTAACAAATGAAATCGGTTCAAGAATATATAACAATAACTTTGTTATTAGTTTCGGTTCATGTATTAGCGCAATCTGAAGATAATATTGCCAAATTAAAACAGCACATTAGTAACGGACAGCTGGTCTATTATTCTGAATCATCCTATCTGTCGGATAGTAGAGCAAGTTCTATTACCTATGTTGATTTTTGCCCAGACGGCCGGTATTATTACAGTTACGATGGTTCTTATACCGTTAAAGGAAGCCAAAATACCAGTAATCGTAATAATCGTGCCTATGGTGCCGGAGTTGAAAATAATTCTGGGAAATGGCAAGTACTGGAATATCAAAATGGGTACTATCTAGAGATTGTAGATGCGTATGGTCAAAAAAACTATTATCCTATAAACATTCAATATTTAATAGATGGAAAATGGAAGCAGGGTAATGTAACATATGTCTTTGCTCCGGGTAAAGGGAGGTGTGGGTCACCTTAATAACTGGCTCCAAGAAGATTCTTAGTGTTAACCTATCACCGACCATTTAAAAAAAATCATTTCACAGACATAATTCCCCATTTTGCAGATTACTTTTTCTTTACAATATTCATTGACTGATTATTGAAGAAATTAAATGATTAAGTCACGAAAAAGTAAATGTTATGTTAAAAAGGAAGTGTATAAGTGTATTTTCTATTGGGTGGTTGGTCATTTTTGTATTCACTTTTGCCTGTGAGCAAAATAAGGAGTTAGCACCCAATAATGTATTGATTGGAGAGTATCAGATTATTGATTTAATAGTAGTGAATGATGAAAATGGTGTGCCTCAAAAAACAGAAGATTTAAATTTACTTGATCATTTCCTCCAACTCAATAATGATGGAACTTTTAATATGAGCAAGCAAAATAATGGTAAGCTTCAAAACGGTAATTGGATACAATCGGGAAGTAAACTTTTATTGATAATGGAAGATGGAAGTAATTTCGCCTTGAGTATTACCCAAACTGATACAAGTAAATTACAATTAGACCAGCCCTTTGAAGCACAACTGGGGTTTGCTCCAGGTGTAGTTTATTATGAGTTTTGTAGAATATAGTCCCTATTTTTGGAAAAGCAGGTAATATGTAGGTTGTAGTATGTTGCACTTCAACCTTATTTTCTTTTTTAATAAAAGAGATTTTGTAGTGCAAAGCTGAATTTTAAACAGATGAAACCATTGGTAAAGGTTATATGGCACTTCATTTTTTGGTTATCCATTCCTTTTATCATTTCTTTTTTCATTTGGGCACATCAATATACTGTATTCTTACCGGGTTTAGAAAATCAAATACAAAGCTATTTTGAGGTATTTGGTAACAATAGTTTGCTGAGCCTAAGTACAGTATTAGTGGGTGTATCTGGGTTTTACAACATGTATTTTTGGATTATACCTAACTGGTTAAACAAAAGGAAATCAAATATAATTCTGTATTTTTTCATTTTACTGTTTATACCATTGATAATTGTTTATTTGCTAAGTATATTATTTTTTGCCGTTTACTGGTCAATATCATTTTTTATACTCACCACCTATCTCATTTTAATTCCTTTTTCTGTATTAGGAGCTTTGTTGCAGATGATTAATTATTGGAGGATACAAGAAAAAGTAAACATTCAACTTGAAAAGCAAAATCTTGAAGTGCAATTAGCCTTGTTAGAAACTCAAATCAATCCTCATTTTTTATTCAATACCATCAATAATATTGATGTATTGATAGAACGTGATGCACAAGCTGCCTCTGCCTATTTACGAAAATTAAGTGAAATACTAAGGTTTATGCTTTACAGGAAAAATACTGAAACCATTCTTTTACGAGAAGAAATTGAATACCTTCAAAAATATATTGCCTTACAAAGAATGAGATCGGTAAACCCGAATTTTGTGAATTTCACCATAGAGGGTGATGCTGGAAATATCTCCATTGTACCGATGCTTTTTATAGTATTTGTAGAAAATGCTTTTAAGCACGTTGCCAACAAGAAAGTTGACGATGCTATATTTTTGCAATTGATTATATCGCCAAGTCAACTTTTTTTTAAAGTAAGAAATGTCGTGAACCAGAAAACCGCAGAACAGAAAAAAGAGAGAGGAATTGGACTAGCTGTTGCAAAAAAGCGACTAGAAACGGCTTACAGCGGAAAATACGATTTGAAAATTCAATCACAAGCAACATATTATAGCATTACACTTCAAATCTATTTTGTATGATGCTTAACTGTATAATTATTGAAGATGAGCCCTTGGCCTTGGAGCGCACAAAAAACTATGCTTTAAAAGTGCCTTACCTCAATCTTATACATACCTTCGATAATAGTTTAGAGGCAATGGGTTTTATTAAAAGCAACCAAGTTGATTTGCTTTTCCTCGATATTGAGATGGATGAACTAACAGGTATAGACATGTTGCAAGTTTTGAAAAATCCGCCAGAGGTAATTATAACCACTGCCTATGAGAAGTATGCTTTGAAAGGTTATGAATTGAACATCACTGACTATTTATTGAAGCCTTTTAGCTTTGAAAGGCTGCTACAAGCCAGTGAGAAAGTTTTTAACAAGATGAAAGACAAGCCTAAACAACAAAAAGAATTTTTATTTGTAAAGACAGAATATCGGATCGAAAAAATCCCCTTGAGTAAAGTTCTGTACATAGAAGGTATGCGTGATTATAGATGCATCCAAACCACTTCTAAAAAAATTCTGACATTACAGACCTTTAGCGAACTAGAAGCATATTTGCCTATTGAAAAGTTTTGTAGAGTACATAAATCGTATTTAGTAGCGATTGAACAAATAGCATTTGTAGAAAGGAATCGTATTAAGATACAGGATAAACGCATACCAATTAGTAATACTTACAAAAGCAGATTTTACAAGTTAATTGGGTTTTCAAAGTGATAATAAAATGGATGAGGCATAGAGAGGTCATTTTTCTATAAAGCGATATATTTATATTTTATCACCCTTATACTAGCACAGGATAGTATTCGGTTTAGCATAATTACAATTTAGAAGATATGAAACATATAGTAGGCTTAATGATCCTTTTACTCCAAGCATTTTGTTAATTCTCGCAAGATACGGGAGAAGCAAAGTCGTACCGGTATTCCTATCTGGTTATTATAGATACCCCCTCAAACTATTATTGTATAGCCTTAGTGAAAAACTTCAAATGAGAGTTGATACCATGGAAAGGTATTTCGATAAAGAAGCAAGCCTTATCGAAAATGATTTACTATAGTGGAAAAAACTTAAGCAAATTAAAGATTCATGCAATTAATCAACTTGAACTTAAAAATTTTCTATACAAAACTATTTGTGATAACCTTTAATGCATATAAAGGAAAAATAGGCGTGTTAAAACTTGCGGCTTCTGTTTTCCTTCAGTCTTACTCCTGTATCAAATACCTATTTAATTTTTATAAAACAGGTTACTGGCTGGTCAGTGACTATTCTCTTTAATGCCCCAATGTGCCATCATTAAGATCGCTCCAGCAGTACCATCCATAGTAGGCTCATTAGTTGAATAATCCCCAACATCATCGTGATAAACTACATAGGTATTTTGTAAATGTTCAAATTCATCAGCTTCTAAAAGAGAAAGCCCTTTAAGAGATTGGTAAATTTTTGCATAAACGGGTCCATCTACTAACCCACCTGGAACTTCTTTCCCCGTTAAGGCCCGGATACTTGTATGTACAGCAGCAGGATATTCTCCATCTTGTGGCATTGCAGTAAACATAGAAGTGCCCCAAGGATTTCTTCCAAATAGCCAGTCTCTTTGCATTGCCATAAATTGTTGATAGTGTTGATCTCCGGTCATTCGCTCATACAATATTATTTGAGTAATTAAGCCGGTAAGTAAGTTATTTGAACACCATATAAAAGGTATGCCAATACCGAATGGATTGGTTTGAGCCCTTTGGTAATTTTTTTCTATTCCTGCTTTGTAGTAAGCAGCAAGAGAATCTTGAAAATCTGCTTCAACTAATTCATAAAGGGAGAAATGCCCCATATTAATGAAAGGATAATACTGATAATGCGCTGCCGAATCAAGTGCCATCCATGAATCATTTGCAGCTAATCTAGCGTACCTTTTAGCATCATTCAAATAGATATCTTCTTTTGTTATCTTAAATAATTCTGCCGCAGCCCATTCCATATCATCTGCCCAGGTTTTTTCTGTGTAGCGGTAAGGAGCACCATACGAATTTCCTTGTTGGAATCCTTCTTTACTTTTGCCAAGAGCATATAAGCTTTTAGCTGCTTTTAGGCATTTATTAGCATAGATAGTATCTTTTACAGATGTTTCCCATATACGAGCACCTAAAGCCATAGCTGCTGCTGAACGACCTGCTAAATTGGCAACACCAGTAGCTTCACTCTTATATTTTTGTAGTCCTTGTGGCGATCCGGTAGCAAAGTACACTACTCTATAACTATTTGATCCCCACCCATAATCTGAATTATCATTATCAGGCATTTTCCAACCTTTATGATCTCGGTCATCAGCGACTTGATGAAATAGCTGGTTTGATTCAGGATGAAGTTTATGTATCCAATCTAATCCCCATTTTGCCTCATCTAATATGTCAGAAACTCCATTTGCATTAGGTTGTCCTAGTTCATTTACTTTATCGCCAAACGTGTAAGGAAACAGAGTATAAGCCAATAGCATATGAGCAGTTGCATAACTTCCAGTGATTAAATATTTAAGTTGATCACCTGCATCATGCCAACCGCCACTAACATCTATATAGGTTGAATCAGGAAGTGGTCCACCGCCTAATACCCTGCCATCTTTTTGATGGCAAACTATATCTAAAAAAGGATTGTAACCACAACGTTGTTGTCGCATAAATTCTAGCAACTGCTCTTCGGTTTGCGCATAAGCACTATCTGAAATGTTGAATGTAGCGGAAATACTACCTGATTTTTTACTCTTTAGAAAAAATGTACCCCTTCTTTTGAGAGAAGAAAAATCAAGTATATAATAATAGTTAAACCGTCCCCAATTTGGTGTGTCAATTTTCTTTGGTTTTAATAATGATATGGATTCATTATTACTTGCATCAATTAATACAAACCTTTCCTTTATAGGTTTTTCACCAAACACAATCGCTGATTTGTATTCATCAGGCAGATAACCAATTTGATTTAATCTTACATAGGGCGCTTTTTTAATATTAGGTGGCAACTGCGCTTTGGTAACCTGAAATTGAAAAGCGAGTAAAAGAGAAAGTAACCATTTATGCATGTTTAATTATTTTAAGGCCAATAATGTATCAATTGATAAAAATTGATACCCTCTATGCTTGAGGTTAGAAATAAGTTTAGAGAGTTTTTTGTAAAATTTATCCTCCCTCTTTGGCGAAGTACCTACATGTATTAGCATGATGAAGCCGTTGAGGCCATAGAGTTTTTTACTTTCATACTTTAAGATGCTATGGTAAATTTCCTCACTGCTCACGTAATTTTTCATAGTTGGTGCTGTGTAATCGGCATTACTACGTGTTCCTGATGTGAAATTAACCAGTTGTAATCCCAATTCCTGACCCCAAACACTAATTGAATCATTATACCATTCATAGGGAGGTAAATAAAAAGTAGCTTCATTTTTTTTTATCCCTATTGCATACATAGCTGAATAGTTATCGACTACATCTTTAGTGAAAACTGTTTTGGTAACCAGCAAGCTATCGCGTTTTTGCCAATCACAGTAGAGTAAATGTTTATCTGAATGAGCGCCTAAATAATGCTCTTTTTCTTTAAGTACTTTTATTAAATGTAGGAATGCTGGATTTCTGTAAAAATCACCTGTAAAAAAGAAGGATCCTTTCACCTTATGTACTTCAAGTGTTTCGATAATAGTTGCTAATCCATCGGCATATTTGTGTCCGCTAAAAACCAAACTCAAGCTCTTTTTAGTAATATCACCACGAACAACACCGCCTTGTATGCAAGAATACACTTGGCAATAGTCTTCAATAGTGCTCACATTCGTCTGCCCAAAAAGAGTCTGCATGAATAATAAATTACCTATTACTATTATCCAATTTTTGATTAGCAAAGAAGACACTTACTTATTTTTGTAATATTTTTGTAAAATATAAAATGCTTGCTTTTTATGCCCACCTTCAGCGATAATCCCTTTTCTATTCCACATATCTTGTACAATTGGTAGTGGCCTTCTTGGAGAGCGGAAATCAGCCAATATCCAAGGCGTAGTTCCACTAAACCCTGGAATATTACTCAGCCCTTCCAGTGTTTTTTCATATAAATATGCTTGATACTCCTCACTCCATACCGTTTCCTTATCCGCATGAAATCCGTATTGCGCTCCGCCTCCCCATTCGCTAACCACAACAGGTTTATTGTATTTTATCTCCCATTTAATGTTGGAAAACTGATCACGATCCCCACCATACCAGCCATGGTATTGGTTGAAACTGATGATATCAGTGTATTCACCAAATGGATCGTCCAGTGTTTTGGTAAGCCCATCAGTATGTACCTCCATGGCTGCACTCACCAACCGGGTATCGTCAAGGGAACGGGCAGTAGTAGCCATATTTTTTAGAAACTCATTTCTTGCAACACTCACAGGTGTTTCATTCGCCATACTCCAAATGATTACAGAGGCTCTGTTTTTATCTCTGGTTATCAATTCAGTCAATTGATTTCTTGCATTTTTAAGGGTTCCTTCATTTCCCCAATCAATAGTCCAATAAACGGGAACTTCTTCCCAGAGCAAGATGCCAAGTTCATCAGCTAGTCTTGGCATATATTCATTATGAGGATAATGTGCTAGCCTTATGAAATTAGCATTGAGTTCTTTTATCCAATCAAGCATGAGTTTAGCATCTGCTTTACTAAAATTCCTTCTTCCCCGAAAAGGATTTTCTTCATGCATACAAATTCCTTTTAAAAATATTTTTTCCCCATTTAATAAAATATCCTGCCCCTTAGCTTCTATTGTTCTAAAACCTATTCGGTCGGTAAGTAAATCTTCTCCTGTTTGCAATTCTACATTGTATAATTTGGGTTTTTCTAAGCTCCAGCGTTCTAGCTTTTTTGCGTTAATGGTAAAATCAACCTTACCAGAATTATCAGTCTTTAAAACCTGTTCTATTTTAGCCTCAGGAATCCTAATAGTTACATCTGTAGCAATTTCCTTTCCCGATAGCTGCACGTATCCAGTTAGTTCTTCAGTACTTCCTTTTGAGAGCTGCACTTTAAAATCTCTGATAAAAGTTTCAGGTAATTCAATCAATTTAATACTACGGGTAATTCCTCCATAGTTCCACCAGTCTGTTGCTTCAGTAGGCACCGCTTCTTTTTTTCGGGTATTATTTACTTTTACAACTATAAAATTTTCTCCCTCCTCCAATAAATCACTTATCTTAAAATTAAAGGGTGTAAAGCCACCAATATGAGATCCCGCTTTTTTGCCGTTCACCCAGACGATAGTTTCATAGTTGGCTGCGCCAAAATATAGAAAAACTTCTTTGCCTTTTGGCTTCTGATACATGAAATTTCTCTGATACCAAACTGTGCCTTCGTACCATAAAAGTTCTTTTACTTGTGTGTTCCAGTCTCCAGGAACTAGAAGCGTTGGGGATTTTTCAAAATTGTATTCTATTCTTTCTCCCTTTGAAGTGGGATAGGAATTCGTAAAGTAAGCACTTGTACCAGGAGTTTTTCCATCACTATCAAAGGGAATACGACGATAATCATAATAGCCGTTATCAGTAGGATCGATTATATAATGCCATTTCCCATCTAAGCTAATAGTTTTGCGGTTAATTACATTGGTTAGCAAGGGGTCTTGCCCTAAGACAAACTGATGGAAAATAAAAAAAAGAAATAAAGGTATGAGATGCTTCATCGTAATGCTTAGTTGTTATTTGAGTGATTAGTGAGCAATTTATAAATCCGTAAGAACATATGAATTAAATTTAACACTTCTTTCAAAAATAACTTGGTAAATAGTAATGCCGTTTTATCGTGATCAACTTGGTAGACCAGTTAACATACATTCAAATAAAGCAATAAAGATTGTATCGCTTGTACCTTCTCAAACAGAATTATTATACTATTTAGGCTTAGAAAAAGAGGTAATAGGGATAACTAAATTTTGCGTGCGACCACAAATATGGGTAAAAGAAAAAACCATTGTTGGAGGCACAAAGAATATAAAGATAGATAAAATAGAAGCATTGCAGCCTAATCTTATTATTGCCAACAAAGAAGAGAATGACAAAAAGCAGATAGAAGCGCTTAGCCAAAAGTATCCTGTTTGGATAAGTGACATTCAAACATTGACAGATGCATTTGAAATGATTCGTGAAATTTCCATGCTTGTACAAGTGGCAGAAAAAGGAGAAAACTTAATAGCGACCATACAATCGCAGTTTGAAACATTAGCTGCAACAGTGAAAAATAAATGTTTGCATTCCCCCAGAGCAGCTTATTTTATTTGGCGAGACCCTATGATAGTAGTAGGAAAAGATACTTTTATTGCGGACATGATACAAAAAGCAGGCTTTCAAAATGTTTTTGAAGATAATATCCGCTATCCGAGAATTAATGAAGAAAGCTTGCGGAAAGCCGATCCTGAAATTATCCTACTTTCTTCGGAACCATTTCCTTTCAAAGAAAAGCATATCCAAGAATTTCAAGCTATTTGTCCAAATGCAAAGATTAAATTGGTTGATGGAGAAATGTTTTCATGGTATGGGAGTCGATTATTACATACTGCACCTTATCTTAGAACCTTGATCTAAATTATACTGCATGACGGATATTCGGGTACAATTACAGCAAAAAATTGATTTAAAAACAAAACCCTTAGGAGCTTTAGGCATATTGGAAAAATTGGCTTTGCAGATTGGAACTGTACAAAACACACTTCAACCTAGTTTGTATGCACCTACTATTTTCGTTTTTGCTGCAGACCATGGTATCGCACAAAGTGGTGTAAGTGCCTATCCACCGGAAGTTACTTTTCAAATGGTGATGAACTTTTTGAATGGAGGGGCAGCGATTAATATTTTTTCTAGACAAAATGAGATAAACTTAAAAATTATAGACGCTGGTGTAAACTATGATTTTCCTTCTCACCCTTTACTTATTGATTATAAAATAGCTAAGGGAACTAATAATTTTTTACAAACAGTTGCTATGAGTAATGCTCAACTAGATGAGTGCTTTCAAAAAGGTAGAGCTGCCATAGAAGAACAAATACCGGAAAGGTGTAATGTAATAGGTTTTGGAGAAATGGGAATAGGCAATACTTCATCGGCTGCTCTATTGATGAGTGCTTTGTGTGATTTACCTCTAAAAGATTGTGTAGGAAGAGGCACAGGGCTAAACGATAGCCAATTAGCACGTAAAGTAGAAATACTCACGAGAGCTAAAGAGAAGCATGTAGGAATTACATTGCCCAAAGAAGTTTTGCAAACATTTGGTGGATTTGAAATCGCACAAATGTGTGGCGCAATGTTGCATGCTTACGAAAAAAATATGCTATTAATCATCGATGGCTTTATTGCTACCAGTGCCTTTTTGGTAGCCACGAAGATGAAGCCTGAAATACAACAAAATGCTATTTTTTCACATCTTTCTGATGAGTTTGCCCATGCTAAACTACTAGCCTATTTAGAAGCAACTCCTGTACTCCAGCTTAATATGCGTTTAGGAGAAGGCACTGGTTGTGCAGTTGCTTTTCCTATTTTGAAAAGTGCTGTTAATTTTCTCAATGAAATGACTAGTTTTGAAGATGCCGGAGTCACAAATAAGGAAGAATAATGTTGAAGAAAGAAGTACGCTATTTTTTTACTGCATTGATGTTTTTCACCCGTATTCCCTGCCCGATATGGACAGATCATAGCGAAGAGTATCTTCAAAAATCTCGCAAATATTTTCCTTTAATTGGTTGGATAGTGGGTGGAATATCTGCTGCGGTGTTTTTAGGAGCAACGTATATTTTACCTATATCGATAGCGGTTGTTTTATCTATAATTGTAAGTGTGTGGATAACCGGAGCCTTTCATGAAGATGGCTTTGCCGATATTTGCGATGCTTTTGGTGGTGGATGGACAAAAGAGCAAATTTTGAAGATTATGAAAGATAGCAGGGTAGGAGCTTTTGGCGCCGTTGGTATTTTTTTAATGATTTTACTCAAATTATTCGCCTTGATAGAAATTGCCCAAATGAGCACTTGGCTTGCTGTTTTTTCTTTGGTGAGTGCACATGCATCCAGCAGGTTTATCGCTTCTACTTTTGTACATACACATGCCTATGTGCAAGACCTCGATACCAGTAAATCGAAACCAATTGCCAGTACCAGAATAACTGTTTTTGAAATGGTGTATAGCTTTTCATTTGCACTATTGCCTATGTTTCTCTTCCAAAATTGGTATTATTTCTTGGCTTTGCCCATTGCCTATCTTTCTAAGATATATTTAGGCTATTACTTTAAAAAGCATATTGGGGGGTATACAGGTGATTGTTTAGGAGCTACACAACAGGTAAGCGAAGTAGTTTTTTATCTAGCAATTTTAGGTATATGGAAGTTTATGTAATTAGACATACAAAAGTAGCTGTAAAAAAAGGTATTTGTTACGGACAGAGTGAGGTACCTTTGGCAGATACTTTTTTAGAAGAAGTAAATATCTTCCAACAAGTATTGCCGCCTGAATTTGATAAAATTTATAGTAGCCCTTTACAGAGGTGTGTCCAATTAGCAAATACATTGAACTTAAAAGAAGTAATTACTGATACACGCTTAAAGGAGATGCACTTTGGAACATGGGAAGGAAAGCAATGGAATACTATAGATCAAAAATTACTGAATCGATGGATGGAAGATTTTGTACATATAAACCCACCTGAGGGGGAGAACTTGCTTATGTTGTATAAGCGATGTGAAAGCTTCTTAGATGATTTAGCAAAACAAGATTATAATAAAATATTGTTGGTAACACATGCCGGATTCATCCGTTGTGTATGGGCATACTTTCTAGATATTCCCTTAAAAAATAGCTTTAAAATACCTGTAGGATTTCAAGAAATCAGCATATTTAATCTTGCTGAAAAGAAAGAAAATTGTTTTATCATACAGGTCAAATAGCATGAAAACAGTTAATTGCACTTTTAATAGTTTGAGTTTAATATAAGCCCCAAGATTTACTATTCAAATTTACTCACAGGATTTACACTGTAAGTAAAATAGCATGTAGAAGTGTTAAAGTCTATTCCAGTAGCATTCAATTACCTTACAGATATATGATAGCCATATTCAATTGCAAAAAATATGAAATTTTATTACAATTGTTCAAAGACTATTTAAAGATTTATTAAGATCAAAAGTTTATGCACTTACAAATAAACTAAAACTGATTCCTAATTTAATTACCATTAAATCATAAAACTAAAGTTAATTGGAAAGGAATAGTAAATATGCAAATGGGAAGCCACTCTTTTACGGGGCAATAGTATTTTCACTCTTACTAATCATACTTGTCTTGCTTCCAATAAGTGATGGAGAAATGCATTGGTCATTAGCTTTTCTAGGTCAATT
>JBCDJE010000031.1:0-14062 GCA_038748185.1 Bacteroidota bacterium | reverse complement strand
GGTCTGTATACTGTTGGCATAATGAAGTTGTTTTGAAATTACTACGATACCAATAAGTAGAAAGACGGATATACTAAACTGAAATATTACCAATGTTTTACGAATAAAATTAGTGCTAATCGTATTTTTAGAATGCTTATTTAATATCCTAGACGGCTGTAATGAAGAAACATAAAAAGCGGGGTAACTGCCTGAAAGTATACCTGTAATAATTAATAGAAAGAATATACCTAAAGCAATTGTAGGATCTGAAAAATCTAGTTGTATTTGAGTGCCCAACAAATTATTTATGGTTGGTAAGCTAAGATGAATGATCACAATAGCAATAACAAGCGCAATTAAAGTAAATAAAATAGATTCACTTATAAACTGTTGAACAATAGCACCTTTAGATGCACCTACAACCTTTCTTAAACCTACTTCTTTGGCTCTATTTGTTGAGTAGGCTGTTGATAAATTCAGGTAATTTATACAGGCAATTAGCAAAATAAAAAAAGCAACGGCCATAAAGATATGTACATAGAGAATACGCCCGCCTGCTGGTTTACCATTTTCAAATTTGCTATATAGGTAAACATCTTTTAGGGGCTGTAATATAGGAAAAGTGTTTTTGATGTCAGTATATCGACTATATATTTCCTTCATATTGGATTCAGCAGTCTTTTTATTAGCATTAGGGTGGATGTGTACATACGTTTTTACACCATTATTACCCCAGTTTTGCATCCAATCTTGTTCTATCGCTCTAAAGTTTAGTACCCAATCAAACTGGATAGAGGCGTTATCTGGAATATTTGCAATAACAGCACCTACTCGATATTCTTTCTCTTCATTAATTATTAATAATTTATCTAAAGCTGATTGACTGCCAAACAATTTAGAAGCTGTATTTTTTGTAATAACTAACTGATTAGATTTTATCGCTTTTTCAGGATCACCCTCTACTATCTGAAAATCAAACATATTAAAAAAGTCTTCTGAAGCGTAAATTCCCGTTTGCTTAATAAGTTTTTCGCTATTATTTATGAGGTAATCATAATTCCAAGATAAAATAACAGCATTCGCTACTTCAGGTATATCTTTTTTAAGGGCTTCATGAAGAGGAACAGGAGTTACTGAGTTAGTATAAACTTGTCCTTCATAAATAGTATTAAGGTGTACATAATAAATATCTTCGGAATTTTTGAAGTGATCATTATATCCGGTCTCATTTTGTACCCAAAGCCAAATAAGATAACTACAGGACATGCCAAGTGCTAAACCGAAAATACTGATAAATGAATAAAATTTATGTTTTCTCAGATTTCTCCAAGATATCTTAAAGTAACTTAGTAACATCACATATTGATTTAAGTGTACTTGTTTTGATTTTCTAATCGCAAAAGGTCTGAGATAACCAATAACCTGATACCAATAGTTTAGCTTGGCTTTTAATGGCGATCCTTCCTTCAACTTAACATAAAACTGTTCTTCCAAATCCCCCTCAACTTCCTCGGCTAAGTCATCCCGAAGGAACCAATACAGGAATCTTTGAGCTAATTTTGGCGGCATGGAAGATTTGGAATTCAAATTATATTTTGTTAAATTTTTATTCCGATTTTAAACTCTTTATAGGATTCATTAACGCAGCTTTGATTGCTTGGTAGCTCACGGTTAATAGGGTAATGAGCAAAGCACCCAGACCTGCAAGGGCAAAAGCCCACCAAGAAATTTCGATACGATATTCATAGTCTTCCAACCACCTATTCAGAAAATAGTAAGCAATGGGTGCAGCAATGAAGTTAGCGAGCAGTACTAAAACCACAAAATCTTGAGATAGCATCTTCCAGAGACTAAATATAGAGGCTCCTATCACTTTTCTAATCCCTATTTCTTTAGTTCGTCGCTCAGCTATGTACGAAGCCAGACCGAACAATCCTAAACAAGAAATAAAAATGGCAAGTATGGCAAAAACAGCAGCTAAACTGCCGATACGTTTTTCTTGGCTAAACTTTTTCGCATACTCCTGGTCTACAAATTTGTAATCAAAAGGTTGATAAGGAACATACTTTTTAAATACTGTCTCAATCTTCGATAAAGCCTGGTACATGTCTACATTGGGTTTTAATTTAAAAGATACTACAGCCCCTTGCCAAGGTAAGATAGAAAAAATAGATTGCCGGGCAGAGCTATAAGGCGATCTCATTACCATATCTTTTACTACCCCAATAATTTCGTAATCTTTACCAGCATGTTTTATAATTTCACCAACCGGGTTTGCTAAACCCATTAGCTTTACAGCTGACTCATTGAGAATAAGACTGTAAGCATCATTGGGAGCATCTCTTGAAAAATCCCTCCCTTCAATAAACTCCCAACCTACAGTATTCCCATAATCGTAACTTACACGAATAACCCCAAAGCCTTCCCTAAAATCCGAGTCTTTACCACTCCAGGTGAAATCACCATTGTTCTCAGCAATTTCAGTAAGTGAACCATTAGACTCTGCTACATCAATAACCGATTTTGTATTTAACATCTCGTTCCTGAAGGCATCATAATGCTTGTGAATTTCATCGGTTTTGACATTTACATAAATTAGATCTTTACCATCATAACCCACTGGACGATTCTGTGTAAACTGAATTTGACGATACACGATGATGGTACCGATAATTAAAATGGTAGATACAGAAAATTGTAATACTACTAAAGTTTTCCGTTGTACAATAGCCAGCATCCCTATTTTAAAAGCACCCTTTAAAGCTTTTATCGGTTGGAAAGCTGATAGATAAAAAGCTGGGTAACTTCCTGCAAGCAAACAAGTGAATACACTAAAACCCACACCTAAAAACCAAAATACAGGGTTTCCCCAAGCGATAGCTATCTTTTTATCAGCTACTTGATTAAAGAAGGGTAAAGCAAAATATACTATCAATAAAGAGAATAAAAAGGCAATAGCAATAACTAAAAAGGATTCCGTAAAGAACTGAATAATTAATTGCTTTTTTTCAGAACCAATAGATTTGCGTATACCAACTTCTTTGGCTCGCTTTTCTGAACGAGCAGTGGAAAGATTTGTAAAATTGATACACGCCAACAATAGTACAAATACACCTATACTTCCAAAAAGCCATACATAGCGAATAAGTCCACCACTAATTTTCCCATTTTCAAATTCATTAAATAAATGCCAACTATCCATAGGGTGAAGAAAAACTTCAAATTTTTTGGACTTGGCTACTTCTTCAGTTGAATGCTTGAGTTTTATATTTTTGATTTTAGCCGATACTTGATCAAAAGAGGTATGCGGTGCAATCTGCACAAAAATTTGCAGGAAGTTATTATTCCAATCATCTTCAAAATAGGTTTGCCAAGGATTCATCTTAATGTTGAGCTCCCATGGGGCAATAAAAGCAAGTTCAGCAAATTCGGAGTTGTGAGGCAGATCTTCATACACTCCTGTTACTTTTACGTCAACTTTACCATCAATTTTTAATACTTTATTTAAAGGGTCTTCGTCGCCAAAAATGATGCTAGCCAAAGTAGCTGACAACATAATAGAATAAGGATCTTTAAGCCCATCACGAGTACCTTGTAACATATTGAAGGCTAACATGTGAGGCGCATCATTTTCCATAAAGTTGCCAGACTGTGTGATTATTTTTTCACCAAAAGCAAGCGCATGCTCTTTGGTAAATGTTGATCTCAATACATATTTAAAATCATCAGTATAGACATTTTTTAGTGCAGGTCCCATAGGTAAGGACATGTGTCTCCCTGTTCTTACTTCACCATTCAAAGTATAATTTAGCGTAACTTTAGCAATGCTATCATGGTTTTCAAAATGCTTATTAAAAGACAATTCATCGTAAACCCACAAACCAATAAGTATAGCAACTGCCATCCCTATAGACAATCCGCTAATATTAATAAAAGAGTACCCTTTATTCTTGATAAGGTTACGCCAACCTATTTTGAAATAATTTTGAAACATCGCATATTGATTTAAATGTACTTGTTTTGATCTTCTAATAGCAAAAGGCCTGAGGTAATGTAATACCTGATACCAGTAGTTGAGTTTTGCTTCAATAATTGTGGTTTCTTCCAACTTAGCGTAAAACTGCTCTTCCAAATCTCCTTCTACTTCTTCTGCAAGCTCATCCCGAAGGAACCAGTAAAGGAACCTTTGTGCTAACTTGGGTGGTATCAAGTTTGGATCAGGGCTCATAGAATAATCTCGCTACCTCATTCTGATCTCAAGCTTTTTACAGGATTCATTAATGCTGCCTTAATTGCTTGGTAACTAACAGTCAATAAGGTGATAAGCAAAGCACCCAAGCTTGCAGAAGCAAATATCCACCAAGGGATATTGGTGCGGTATTCATAATTTTCTAACCAATTTTCTAAGAAATAGGAAACAACAGGTATTGCAATAATACAAGAGGCTATCACGAGTATAAAAAACTCTTTAGATAGTAATCTCCAAAGCGCAAATACGGAAGCGCCTACCACTTTGCGGATGCCAATTTCCTTAGTTCTTTTTTCGGCTGTAAATGAGGCTAAGCCAAATAAACCAAGGCAACTAATGAATATGGCAAGAATAGCAAACGTGGACGATAATTTACCAATTCGAACTTCATTGTTAAATTTTTTAGCATATTGCTGATCTGCAAACTGGTATTCGAAAGGCACACCAGGAGCATATTCCTTGAAAACTGATTCAATATTTTCCAATGCCTCTTGTGTACTGATATTAGGACTAAACCTAAATAAAGCTATTTGATTTACCCATGGAGCAAGCATATAGATTGAGGGCCTGACAGGTTCATAAGGTGAGCCTACTATAAAATCATCGACTACTCCTAAAATTGTCCAATCTTTTTCGTTATGTCTTATAATCTGTCCAACCGGGTTTTCAAGTCCCATATATTTTACAGCAGATCTATTAACAATCATCCCTTGCTTGTCACTAGAGATATCTCTGGAAAAATCACGCCCATCTAATAACTGCCAACTTATTGTTTTTCCATACTCTGGTGATGTCCAAAACACAGAAAAACCTGCCAAAAATTCTGGGTCTTTGCCCTGCCAATCAAAATCACCAAGACCTGTACAGTAGGTATTAAGTGGACAAGATGATTCTGACATTTCTACTATAGTTCCTGATGCTAGTAATTGGTTTCTTATCACCTCAAAATGCTCATGTATATCATTGGTATTCATCGTTACCGATATCAATCTATCTCTGCTATAGCCTACTGGTCGGTCTTTGGTATGTTGAATTTGGCGATATACAATGATTGTCCCAACGATAAGTATAACCGAAATAGAAAACTGAAATATTACTAAAACTTGACGGGATATGATTGCTAAGTACCCAGCTCGAAAAGCTCCTTTAAGGGCTTTTATCGTTTGGAAAGAGGATAGATACAGCGCAGGATAACTACCGGCAAGTATCCCTGTAAGCAGTATAAATCCGACACAAGCCATCCAGAAAAATGGAGAAGGCCACGGAATGACCATGTGTTTGTCAGCCACTTCATTGAACCAAGAAAGGAAAAATGAAACCAGACCTATTGAAATGATAAAGGAAAGTATCACCACTAAAATAGATTCACTGAAAAATTGATAGACCAGTTGGCTACGTAAAGAACCAATGGCTTTGCGAATACCTACCTCTTTGGTTCTCCCCTCAGATCGGGCTGTACTAAGGTTCATAAAATTGATGCATGCCAACAGCAATACAAAAATACCGATTATACCAAAGAGCCATACAAACCGGATACTTCCCCTTGTATTCTCCCCATTTTCAAATTCTTCATACAAATGCCATTTAGCCATTGGATGTAGAGAGATTTTTTGATCATTATTGTAAAATTCGTCTCCTACATGATTATTTATTGTATTTTTTATTTTGTCGTTTATCTCATTGATTTTTGCTTTTGGCTGCAACTGAACATAAATAGGAGACATATCATATCCCCATTTATCTAGATAGGAGCCTGTCCAAGTGTTGGTTGATAGATACAAATCCCATGGAGCAATATAGGATAATTCATGGAATCTTGAGCTTTTCGGAATATCCCGATATACCCCGGTTATTTTCAAATCAATATGGTTGTCCATGCGTATTAATTTATTCAGCGGGTCTTCATCGCCAAAAAGTCTTTTTGCCAACGAATTAGAAATCAGAATAGAATTAATATTATTAAGTCCACTGCGTTGACCAATGACCATTTGCAAAGAAAGCATTTCTGGTGCTTCAATTTCCATATAACTGCCTAATTCATTGAAGCTTTTTTCTCCATTGGCAATAATGTGTTCCTGAATTTCAGTGGAACTTACTACATATTTAAAATCTTCACCAAAGCTATTTCTAAGTTCATCGTTCAACGGAAAAGGTTGATGAGTGCCCGAAAATATCTGATCATTAGCAATTGTGTGTTGGATCACCTGTGCTATCCTGTCATAGTTTTCATGGTATTTATTGAAGGATAGTTCATCATACACCCACAAACTAATCAATATAGCTACTGCCATGCCCATAGCTAATCCCCCAATATTGATAAAGGAATATCCTTTATTTTTGATCAGGTTACGCCATCCTATTTTAAAATAATTTTGAAACATTGCATATTGATTTACATGTACTTGTTTTGGTCTTCTAATCGCAAAAAGCCTTAGGTAGTGTAATACCTGATACCAATAATTCAACTTGGCTTTTAACAGTGAACCTTTCTCTAATTGGGCATGAAATTGTTCTTCTATATCGCCCTCTACTTCCTCTGCATGTTCTTTCCGAAGAAACCTGCGGAATAATTTCTGAGCGAGTTCTGGCGGTATATTTTTTTCTCTTCTCACTATTGACTCAACATAGGATTTATACCATTAATTACTTCTCCAATCTTTTGCAGGATCTATGTTAGCATGTTTGAAATCAACTTCACCCTCAAATAGGACATTCTCTAAGTTGATTGGCTTGGCAAAATAGGCATGTCTAAAATCACCCTCTTTTAAGAATTGAGCATTTGAAAAATCTACGCCTTTTTTAAAGACAGTATGTCTACAGTTGGCCAATCCTTTAAATGTTGTACCACTAAAGTCTTGATAGGTAGGAAAGTCTACATGCCTAAAGTCTGCTTCTCCCATAAAAACCACATCTTTGAATCCTAAATTATCTTCAAAGTTGGTATGCCTGAAATCTACCTCTTCCTCAAACTGGCATGCTTGAAAAATAGAAGCTTCTTTAAAAGAAGTATGTCTGAAATTGACTTCCTTCTGAAATTGGCTTTGATTAAAATTGACTTGTTTGTAAAACCGTGTATGCCTAAATGAAGACGCTTCTTCGAAGGTACAATTAATAAAAGAAACCATTTCATTAAAATCGGTAGTATAGGATGTTTTATTTCTTTGACTATTATAATATGCCAAAACCTTTCCTTTAAAAATACAATTGGTGAAAGTTATTCCCGAATTTACTAGGCTAATATACCTAACATCATCACCCGTATTGCGATTATCTAATTCCATATTGTCTAGCCTGGTCAAGTCTAAATCGCCTGTAATGACCACATTTTGATAAGATATATTTTCTTTTTGATTAATCTTTTCAACAATCTCTGTTGCCGAAATTTCTGTTTGCGCTTGTGCAATAAATGTGACTACAAAAACTAGTAAGAGACTTAAAATTGATTTTTCCATCTATTTAAAATTTAACACTATGATTCATTCTAAATTAAAGATCATTCTGATCTTAAACTTTTCACAGGATTCACTAAAGCTGCTTTAATAGCTTGATAACCAATGGTTAGATTAGCGATTAGTAGAGCCATGCAACCAGCCAATGCAAATACCCACCACTCGATAGAAATCTTATAAGTAAAATCTTGCAACCATTGATCCATCGCATACCAGGCAATAGGTATAGCAAATAGAAATGCTAAGACAACTAAACCTAGAAAATCTTTAGTGAGCAGAACGAGAATATTTTTGATTGAAGCTCCTAATACCTTATGAATACTAATTTCCTTACTGCGTTGTTCTATCATAAAGGCTGAAAGTGCCAATAAACCCATACAAGCCACAATGACGGCTAAAAGGGCAAAACTGCTAAAGATGTTTCCTGTCCTTTCTACATCTGCATACATAGAAGCGTAATCTTCATCTAGAAAGGTATAACGGATGGGTTGATTAGGGGAAAAAGTATCCCAGACACCAGTAATAGATTGAATGAAACCTCGCATATCGGAAGTGCTTAGCTTAACTGACACAATAGAAGGGCTATTACCGATTGCTAAACAAAGTGGTCTGATATCTTCTTTTAAGCTTTCAAAGTGAAAATCTTCCACTACGCCAATTACATTCCAAATTGCCCCCGAATTAGTAATACGCTCGCCCAATGGATTTTCAAAACCAAATTCTTTTGCCATCTTCTGATTGATAATTACAGCCTGAGAATCGCTGGCTATAGTATTTTTGAAGTCTCTCCCTTCCACAATTTGCATGCCCATCGTCTTAATATAATCGTGATCAACTCGCCAGATTTGACCATAAATGGGTTTGTCTTCTTGCACCTTGCCTTCTTTCCAAAATCCATTCCCGTTTGTTTTTGTGCCTGATATAGGCAGGTAATCACTTACTGATACATGTTTTACTTCAGATAGTTGTAATAAAGCATCTTTAAAAGTAGGAATCTTATCTCCCAGCGTATTGGTCCCTTTTAACAGTAGTACTTGCTCTTTTTCAAAACCTATTTTTGTGTTGAGAATAAAATCCATTTGTCTGTAGATGATGATTGTGCCAATAATCAAAACTATAGAAGTAGCAAATTGAAAAACTACTAATGAGCTTCGCAGATAAGAACTCTTACTTCCTCTTCGCAGTTTCCCTTTCAATACTTCAATGGGTTGAAATGAGGACAGATAAAAGGAAGGGTAGAGTCCGGAAAGCAAGCCTACTACTAGTGTGCCTAAGAGCGTTACAGGAACTAACCACCAGGCTGTCCATGGAAACACAAGTGATTTTGCAGCTAAAATATTGAAATAGGGCAATAAAAACGATGCTAAAAATATCCCTAATACAAAAGCAAGAAAGCTATATAAAATAGATTCGGTGAGAAACTGCTGGATAAGACTCATCCGGTGTGAACCTACTACTTTTCTAAGGCCTACCTCTTTAGCTCTATTTGCCGATTTTGCTGTGGAAAGGTTAATGAAATTGATACAGGCTATCAAAAGGATGAAACCTGCAATAGTACCAAATAACCATACAAAACGAATATCTCCGTGAGATAGATCATCAAAAATATCTTGTGAATAAAGATGAATATCACTAATAGGTTGCAATTCAAAACGAGTATGCTTAGCATTATCCGCTGCATCGGTAATTCCTGCTTCAAGCATAACTGGCAATATATAGTTATCTATAATACCTTTCATCTTTTCTGATAATTGTATGGGATCAGCACCTGAACTAAGCTTTACATAGGTTGGGTAGTTACTTGCCCGCCAAAAAGTTTGTTCTCCAGGCCAAAATTCACGCTCAGTCATCGTCATCAAAAAATCGTAGTGCAAATGGAAATTGGGAGGAAAATCTTCCATTACACCGCCTATGGTAAATGGATTTTCTACATTGTTATCAAGCACCAAACTCTTACCAACCGGATTCTCATTAGGGAAATATTTTTCTGCTTTACTTTCTGAGATGACTATCGTATTAGGTTGAGCCAATGCTTGTGACAGCTCTCCATATACCATGGGTATTTGAAAGATTTCTATTAATGATTGATCTACATATACAAACCCTTTTTCATGAGTATTTTGGGTATCATCTGCTCTCCTTACTTCCTTGCTACCCGCCCCAAAAAGCTCGCCGGCATTATATCGACCTACTTTTTCAATTTCAGGATAATCGTCTAAAATTGCCTTGGCAAATGGAGCCTGAAAAAAAACATCTTGCTCCAAATCGCCTTCATTATTAAATACCCAAATCACTCTGTAAATGCGGTCTCTATCGGGAATATGTGCATCATAACTAAGCTCATCTTGAATAAACAATGTGATTAATAAACAAGCGGCAATGCCTAAAGCTGTACTTCCGATTTTAACTGAAGAATACATTTTTTGCTTAGACAAGTTTCTCCAGCTTATTTTTAAATAGTTCCGAAACATAGCATAATGGATTAGGGTAAAATAGTTTGTTTTTTGAATAGCAAATGGTCTTAGATATTGAATTACCTGATACCAATAGTTAAGTCTGGCTTTTTGCAGAGAGCTGTCTTCCAACCTAGTATAAAACTGTTCCTCCAAATCACCCTGTACCTCTTCAGCAAGGTCATCTCGAAGAAACCAGTACAGGAATCTTTGAGCGAGTTTGGGTGGTATAGTTTCTTGTTCTCTCAAAAATCATTTAAATTAAGTCTACCGAACTCAAAACCGAATTGTGGGAATTGCCTCCACAAAGAAACTTTAAAATCTCTGGAGACTTCCAGTGCTCTCCTTCCATAAGCTGTGATGGTATATATTCGCTTTCTTCTTCCTCCTCTTTCAGCTGTAGCTTTTCCCATATCTGAAGTCAAAAAACCTTTGTCTTCAAGCCTACTTAGTGTCGAATGAACTGCGCCAATTGAAACTGATCTACCTGTTTGGTCTTTAAATTCTTCAGCGATCTTAAAAGCATAGGCTTCATCCTCTCCCAGGATGCCTACTAATAGTAAAATCACTTCTTCAAATTCACCTAATTTTGTTTCTTTCATTTTAGTTTCTAAATTGTAGAACAAATATATACAGTTAAATAGGATTAGTTCTACAATCTAGTAAGAAATTATTTAAATGGTATTTCCGTTTCATAAAAGGGATTGTATTTTTATAAAAGGTATGTAAAATTTAGCCTTTCTATGATTATACTTGGAATAGAACTTACTATCCAGTACTTTGTTATTCCCGGTGCGATGAGAAATCTATTGACTTATTGAATAGCTAATTTTATAAAATTCCGCTGTTGTGACGTTGCGTTTATATGTTTTCAGTTAGGAAGATATGAGGTTATTATGCAAAAAGAGGTTTTGAAATTCGAAGACTCTATCACATAGTAACCTTTGTATTAAGTCTTCTATTGCTTAAAATGTTGCTTACTTTTTGAAAGTAATTACTAAAGGTTTTTTTGTTGGTGAGTTCGTTCCCTTTAAATTTTCAAAGACTTTTGTATTTCCACTATCAGTATTTATTTCCAATATGTAACGCTCAGTATTAGGAACTTTAAGTTGCACAACACTTTTACTATCTCTTAAAGCATAAATAAGTGTGTTGGTTTTTGCCTCTTTTACTGTAAACAATACCGGTTCATTAGAAGATATTTTAATTTCCGGCAGATAATAGTTCAATGACTTCATGTAGTTAGCAGAAACATCTATGGTAAAAGGCCAACCTTTCATCTGCTGATTCTTTTTGCTATCCCAACACTCAAAAGTGATATTCATCTCTTGCTTGTTAAACTTGATTATGCCATAGCCATTTTGTACTTTATCTTCATTGAGATAAATGTGTTCAGAACCGTAACCTTTGCCTAAAGCTTTATTTTGATCAAAAACTTCTTTATTGCTAATTAAAGGATTTCCCACCGCATAAACAGTTACTCTATTACCTAAGCCATCTAAATATTCTCCAGTATTTTTAAAATCTTTTCTAGGATTGTTTTTGCCTTCAGTATTTGGTGACCACCACCTGCGATACTTGTTAGAAACAGCGGGCACAACCAATTGAAAAGGAGCATCATTGAATTGATCTGTGCCGTGCTGTAATAAAGTAGGTAGATGGGTATCTCCTCCCATTATTACTGTATGTCCCTTTCGCATAAGTTGTAAAGCTCGATTTCTTCCGGTTTGCGGCCAACCTCCAGAATCTAAATCTCGCCAAATATCACCTTCAGGAGTTGTATGTAGAGAAGCATAAATAGTTTGTGTTACAACCAGTCTCATACTAATATCCTCCCAATCATTTATCCAACCTTCTAAAAAGTGTAGTTGCCGATCCCCCAAAAGCTTTGCTTCTTGTATATCAAGTGCTTCATTACTCATGTCCCCTATTACTTTAGAACCGTATTGTTCTCTTTCACCAATTACACTTGGTAGTGATTTAAATTTTCGATCTTCCAAGAATGCAATACCTATACCTCCGTACTTAAATCCGCCATAATATACCCCAATTCCTTGTTTTATAGGAGATGGATCATATAAATCAGGATTATGAGCTGTTTGTGTTTTCTCTACCATGTTTACAAAGGCAGGTTCATGTACATAACCTCCTGATTTGTTTTTACCGTCAGTAGAGGGTTCTCCTCCTGCTCCCCATAAATCGCCTTGGTACACATCATGATCATCAGTAAGAACAATGGAAGGAATATTTCGGGTTAGGTTTCTAAAATCCCATAGAAAAATAAAATACTTATAAAAGTAATCAAGCCCCGGATTGGCTTCAGAATGATCTGAATTAGTAGGGTTTCCTCCTTCATAAATTTGGTCGCCTAAAAAAACTAATAAATCGGGCGATTTTTCACTGACATGATCAATTAATGCATTGTGCGGAAACCAGATATTCTTTTGTTCCCACCTATTTTCAGCTACTCCTGCATAACCTGCTCCCCACGAATTATCGGCGGGTAAACCTATCACTTGATAACAGGTAAAACCGGCAATTTTTACTTCATCTGTTGAAGCTGGCTCAGCTTTAATTTTACCATTGTAAAAATGGTCTTTTCCTTGCATCTTGTACCTTACTCGATAATCAGTATTTAATGTAACATCGTAGTTTTCTATCCTGAAGAGCGCTAAAAATGCAGGAGCGCTAATCTTTGCCGATGCTACTTCTACCCATTTTTCGGCTTTTCTCATTTCCAATGTACAGCTATTGTTATCACCAAAACCTAATGGAGGAAACTGTGCTGAAAGCTTTAATATACTCCCTGAAGTACTGTAAAAAGTATTTAAGATAGGGCCAAATTTTCTTTCAGGAAAGTGAGAAATTTTATCTCCTTCTAATGAAAAATCCCTGAACCAATATCTTTTCCCTTTATCTTTATTACCCGGATGGGAAACTAAAGCAATATTTCCCATCAATTGTTCACTGCTAATATTATTCGCAGTAATAGTTGACATTAATTCTTTCGTATGAAAATTAATTGCCTTTAACAAAAGAGAGTATTTTCCATTCGACTCAGGCTTGGCTTCTAATCTCAGTAAAATATCTTCCCAGTTTGCTCCACTACTAGACCTTGGATAAAGCTCTTTACCTCTTTCTTGCTCTTCGAAAAGTGGAAATTGGTCGAAGTTTTTATTGTCATTATTCTTCCTAAATGCGAGTTGACCCGTTTCATCTATTACGGCTAATAAACCTCCTCCTCCTCCACTAAAATGATGAATAAGAGCTGCAGAACGATAATCTAATTTCCCTTCTCCTCCTCCAATTAAAAATCCTGTAAAACTATTTCCATCTTCCTTCCAGTTAAAACCTAAAAAGCCTGTCCGCACTTCAAGTATAAATGAAGTATTTTGTTCATTTACTTGATGAGAAAGCAAATGTACAGTTCGAAGTGGTTTATCAGTTGCCTCGGTAATACATTCTAAGCGTCCTACATTTAATTGCCAATCTTGTAAACGGTTAGCCCAAAAATCTGCACCTATCCAAGTTCTTTGATATGTTGGAATAGAAATGTTTTGAGTTGTATCATGTGGAAAATGACTGCTCAAGTATTGATATTTTTGTGCATTTAAATGGTTTATTCGCAACAATACTATACAAAAGAGGATGCAATACTTACTTAATCTATCCTTTGACATGCTTACCATCTCGTTTTATGTTTTTTATAACTTATCATCACAAACTGCTTTGCTCAGCTAACTTTTCCGGAACACCTCAGTTGAAAATATTCTTTTTTATTAACCAATACGGTAGGCTTAAGTAAAGACCCTACATAATTGTATTTTCTATAGAGATAAATGGTAGCATATTCATTTGATGTTTGCGTATTACTATATGGTATATAGAAAAAAGTACAAAATCCTATAAGAATGTAAGTAAAGCCCCAG
>JBCDJE010000030.1:0-14095 GCA_038748185.1 Bacteroidota bacterium | reverse complement strand
GCATTTATATTCTCCAATTGATCTTAATAACACTTAAAAAATTTTATTAAACTTCTTAAAAAGAATATTAGCGTGATCACTTGTTATCTGAAATACATAATTGATCCATTTAAAGTAACAGAATTTGAAATTTATGCTAAGAAATGGATTCCATTGGTTAATAAATTTGGTGGAACACATCACGGATATTTTTTACCACATGAAGGCGCTAACAATGTAGCCGTTGCCTTGTTTAGTTTCTCTTCATTGGCTCATTATGAAAAATACAGATTAGAAAGTATTAATGATATAGATTGCCAAGCAGCTTATACCTATGCACAAGAAACTAAATGTATTTTAAGTTATGAGCGAAGTTTTATGCGACCTGTTTTAAAATAGAAAAGTTGGCAGATTTACTTATTAGCTATTTCAACCAAAATAGATTCCCCTTCTGAAAAATCATCACAAGTCCATTTCCATTTTTCGTTAAGTTGAATTTTTCCGTTGGGTAGAGTGCTGAGGTTAGTATGGCATATTCCGGTCTTTATTTTTCCTTGTAAATTGATATGTTGGTAGCTGATCTCAAAAGCGCTCTTACTCACTACTTTTCCAATAATTTGCCCTCTAACAATTTTACCTCCTTCATAAAATGCCCAAATAATATTTTCCTCTTGGAAATAATGAAAAATAGTGCCTTCCCCTACCTCTCCCGTTTCAGCGTTTTCTTTTGATTTAAAACTCTTATTATTTAAATTAAAATTCATCCTATTTTTCTTCAATCGCCTGAAAAATTTCATTGTATAATAATCCACCTCCTCCGCCAAAATGTTGGATTATTTTCTGTTTAGGGTTTATCTCCTTAAAAGCTTTGGTTAATAACTACTCTTCCTCAATTGTTATTCCTCCCCCAAGCAAAACTAAACCAAACGATTCTTCTTTGAAAGCATTCATTGCATCCTCATCATTGATAAAACCTGTACCATACCAAGCTGTATTCTTATTGATGAGTCGCAGCATTGACCAACAATACTTCAAAATCCTCTTCGATGATGTTGTACACAGGCTTCCAGTACACACCCGTGCTTCCCATGGCCACATGAGTTACAGAATGACTAAGTAACCACTCGCGCAGCTGTTCTATATCCTCGGTAAAAGCTCCGAACTCTCGCGTCTCTTCTTGGATGCCTTCACCGCGAATGGTAGCAACTAAAACCTGCTTATGTACGTCAATACCACATCCTCGTGATACGACTTGTTCAAATGTTATTCCTTGTTTTAACATAGCTCTACATGTTTATACTAGATACCTAAAATGCCTAGTAACCGCTACTATAATCATACCCCTGTGTGTCCTTTGGACGACATGAATGTTTCATATATTCAAAACCTAATATCTACTGTAATTACTAAATGGAATAAATTGTCATCTCCCATAGTTTCTCTTAAAAAACTCCCCGGAACAATGTGGTTCGTTTCTAACTCTAAAGTCAAAAAAGAAGATGGTTCATATGTTAATAGTGCTCCTATTTGATGCGCCATCCACCTGGTTTCTGATTCATCAGGAAAATCATAGGTAACAGCAGGTCCATAAATAGCATCATCCTTTGAAAATCTCCAAAAAGCCACATAGTCTAACATAATACTTAGATCACCAAAAGACTTTACCCAGTAAGGATGAATATCTATCAGATTACTAGGACCAAATCGGGCGACCCTTCCAAAATATGCACCTCTAGGGTACAAGGGATTAAAAGTACCAAGTTTACTATCATTCGGATTCTTATCTCCACTTATTAATTCTGTTTTTAAACCAAAGTGTTGATGAGGTGTATAATGATTTTCTATCTTAAATGAAATTGTCCAGGCATTAATTGATTGATCCATGAAACCTCCCAACTGAAAGACAAACTCATTGTCCATTTGCCAGTTGTCTTTTTCTCCCCAGAATCGTACTCCAAGGCTGTGTCTTCTTTCCCTGCCTACTCCTGTTTCATACTGTTTATTATCTGCTTTGAACCCTAGATAGTAAATATCGAAATTATAATTTGAAGCAAATTTATGGCTCATATAAGCTCCCCATAGTGCCTCATCATCATGCAAAGCTTCATTGTCAAAAATGCCTTCTTTAATGTTTACAGGAATACCATATAGCAGATGCAACTGATAATTATTTCTATGGAATGTCATTCCAACATGGTCAAAAGACCTTCTTACATTAGGCCCTTCCCTTAAATCTATCAATCGACGGCTTCCTATATTTAAATTCTCCCTTCCTAGTTTAAAGGTCATATTTTCACCATGATATGCCAAAAATAATTGATTGAATGAGAGTTCATCCTTATCAACTGGAGTCAATATAGGTTTTCCGCTTATCAAACTATTGTTCAATTCGGCAAAGAATTGCCATTTATCTATGCGCCAGTCAGTATGAAAAAGCATCCTTTGTAAATACCATCCTTGGTATTTGTCTTGTACATTATCAAAATCTTCATTAATAAAATGCTCATACTGGCTTCTTAAACTCCCACCCCAAGAAACAGCACTTTTCTCGCCTAAAGAAAGGAATTTCCATTTTTCATAAAGGTTTTTGTTTTCCTTTCCTTTAAGAAAATACAGGTTGTCTTGTTGTCTTAAAAAATTGAAATCAAAGCTTTCTGTTGTTTGAGCAAATGCCAATACTGCTATACCTTTTAATAAACATAAAAGCAAAATGCCTCTGAATACATTCATCATTCAAAAATTTACACAGAGAATTATTTCAGCATATTGAAAAAACTTACCAAATACCAGTACATTATATAGTTAGGAGTTTCAGCTAATAAGCATCATATTGCTAAGTAGTAAGGGCAGCATGTTATAGCACTTCTTGTTGTAGGGTATTCAGCATAATTTTAAACCTCCATTGGTAAATCAGTGAGCCGATTTGCCAATGGAGATTCCTTTCAAAAATTCACCTATCAATGCTGGTAACCCCCATAGTAAATTACAGGGCTCCATGCTGGAATTGGTTCTGCCCTTTCTGGGTTTTCCTGCTTAAATTCACCCGCTGCGTAAACTATCTCACCATCAACTACTGTGAGTTCAGAAGTGATATTTCGAATTTTATCATCCAACACAGTGAAGTAATCTTCAGAAAGAATGGCAAAATCGGCATACATTCCTTCTTGTATGAACCCCTTTTCCTTTTCTTCTCCTGAAAACCAAGCACTTCCGTTGGTAGCCATTTTCAATGCTTCATGTCTACTAAGAAGATTTTCTTCGTTGTACAAAGAAAGTCCACCCCAGGTTTTACCAGTAGTTGCCCAATACAGTGATAACCACATGTTATAGCTTGAAACCCTTGTACCATCTGTCCCTAGCCCTACTGGAACGCCAAACTCTAACATTTTGCGCAATGGTGGTGTACGCTTGGCTGCTTCAGCACCATAACGATCAACAAAGTATTCTCCTTGAAAGAACATTCTGTTTTGAACGGCAATGCCCCCTCCCATCTTCTTGATACGTTGCAAGTTTTCATCATTAATGGTCTCAGCATGATCAATGATCCACCTTACTTTATTTAAAAAAGGATACTTTTTATCCACCTTTTCGAACACATCCAGAAAGCGTTCTATACTCTCGTTATAGGTAGCATGGATTCGGAAAGACCATTGATTTTTTGCCAAGATTTCGATTATGGGTTCTAATTCACTTTCCATCCCTTCATGCAAATGAGGTCGTGGTTCCAGAAAGTTCTCAAAATCAGCAGCAGCCCAAGTCAGGTTTTCTCCTGCTCCATGCATCATATATCCATTGGGTTTGAACATATCACTATTTTTTCCAAATTCTAATTTCTCCACCCATTCCTCATAAAAATCTTTTTCTTTTCCCTTTTCTTGGGCAAACAAGTAATAAGCCGTCCGTACAGTTAGCTTGCCTTGCTTTACCAACTCTTCTGCAACCTGATAATTATTAGGGTAATACTGTCCTCCACCTCCGGCATCAATAGCACTGGTAATGCCCAAGCGGTTTAATTCCCGATAGTACTGAACTGTAGAATTTAGTTGTTCTTCATGGTTTAGCTTAGGCAATTCGACCAATGTTTTATAGAGCAATAATGCACTAGGTTTTGCTACTAAAAATCCTGTCGGCACTCCATTTTCCAATTGAACTTCCCCACCCGGGAATGTAGTATTTTTATCGTATCCTAAAGTTTCTACTCCCTTCTTATTCAAATAGCCCATTGAATACAAATAGAGGATATACACTGGTTTATCAGGAACTGCTTCATTAATTTCCTCTAAAGTAGGAAGCCTTCTTTCTTCAAACTGAAATTCTCCCCAGCCCCCTACTACTCTGATCCACTGTCCTTCGGGAGTACGCGCTGCTTGTTCTTTTAACATTTCTAAAGCAATTTTTAGCGAACGAACACCATCCCACGCAATTCCATATTGTAATTTAGTCCTGCCCTGATAAGGTGTGTATGGGAATCATTTAAACCAGGGATAACTGTCTTGCCTTTGGCATCGATTACCTTGGTATTTTTACCTGTGAACTCTTCGATTTGTACATTGTTACCCACAGCTATGAATTTACCGCCTTTTACAGCAAAGGCTTCCACAAATTCATTTTCATCAATGACTGTGGCAATCTTTCCATTTTTTACAATTAAATCTGCCTTTGTGTCCTTACTTGAAGCTTGGCTTTTATCTTCAGAAATAGCACAAGAAAAAACAGATAATGTAAGCAGTAGGAAAGCTATACTATTACCATATATCCTTTTCATCACTTTTAATTTTTATAGATGGAAAAAGTAGATGGGGAAGGTATTTCCCCACCCGTTTGTCTTAGTGCTGGTTGCCTTCATCTTTCATCCACTCGGTCATGGTCTTGATGTAATCAATTCCCAGACCATAGGCACCTCCATATTTTTTGGAAACCTCTAATACTTTCAAATACATATCGGAGCGTGCCCAATCGCGGTGAACCTCTAAAAGATATTGCAAAGACGTGATAGGCTTTACCCCGGCTTGTACCATGCGCATAATAGACATGTCGTGCGCTTCCTGTGAAATTCCTCCTGAAGCATCGGTAATAACATATACTTCATATCCGTCTTCCAGGGCCGATAATGCCGCAGTAAGTACACATACTTCTGTCCATAAGCCGGCTATTACCAGTTTCTTCTTCTCAAATTTTCCTACAGCTTCCACCACTCTTTTATCTTCCCAGGAATTCATCGTCGTACGGTCGATGTATTCTTCGGAGTTGGGAAAATATTCTCTAATCTCGGGAAAAACCGGTCCACTGAACGACTTTTCTGCTACAGTAGTGATTACAGTAGCAATGTCATAAATTTTTGCTGTACCTGAGATAAGTCCTGTATTATTTCTCAATTCTTCTATGGGCTGCGATTCTACAGCAAATGCCATCTGACTTTCATGATCGATCATTAGCAATACATGGTTCTCAGGATTTAAAAGTTCTTTTGAAGCATTTGCTGGATCATTATTCGGATTTGGATTGTATTGTTTCCATTGTGCATTTCCAATGAAATATGTGAATAATAACGAGATAACTAAAATTGGCTTTTTCATGATTTAAAATGATTGTTTCTGTTTCTAAAAAATTTGATAATTGATTGTTGTGATAAAGTTTTAGCCATTTGCATGAACAAAAGGGCATGACACTCCAAGCATGCTATGATTGAGCATCATGCATTTTTGTTCATACCTCTAAAGGCTGCTTTGGAATGAGATTTATTTTTATAAATCCCTGTTAGTTTAATATAGCAATTACATTTCCATGGGTACTTCCATCAACAATACCTCTGCATTGTTATCCGCTTTAATGTTAATTTTATCTGTATCCCAAATACCAAATCCATCACGGTTGTTAAGTAACTGATTTTCAATGGTTACATGCCCTTTCAACACAAATGCATATACTCCGTTGTTTTTGTCTTTCAGCTCATAAGTCTTTTCCATTCCTTCATCTAATCTGCCAATGTGAAACCAAGCATTTTGATGAATCCAAACACCTTTGTCATCAGGGTTAGGAGAGAGTACTTGAGCGAACCCATTATTCACTTCTCCATTAGACATACTGATTTGATCGTACCTCGGAGTAACATTCTTTTTATTAGGATACACCCAAATCTGAAGAAATTTCACTTCCTTGTCGGCATTCTTATTGTATTCACTATGAAAAATACCTGTACCTGCGCTAAGAATTTGAATATCTCCTTGTTTGATCACAGCTTTGTTTCCCATGCTATCTTTATGCTCCAAATCCCCTTCCAACGGAATAGAAATAATTTCCATGTTATCGTGGGGATGCGTTCCAAAACCTCTACCTGCTGCAACCTTATCATCGTTTAAGACCCTGAGCACACCAAAGTGCATTCTTTCAGGATTATAATAATTGGCAAAACTAAATGTGTGGCGAGAATGTAACCATCCGTGGTTGGCATCGCCTCTTGTTTCTGCTTTGTGCAATACTGTTTTCATAGTTTTTACTTCCTTATTGGGTAAATGATTAAAACCTACTTGTTCTTTATAAGCATTACTTTCGTTTTGGCTTGTTTCATTTTTTCCAGAAGTACTTCCCGCGAGGGAAATACCAGCCGTTCCTAGTAAAGCCTTTTTTATAAATTTCTTTCGGTTCATATTTTTTTAAATTTTTTGTTTTCGAATGCTACAAATTTGATGTATATACATTAGTTATTAAATAGAAGAATTCGAGGAAAAGATGTAAAAATCCGAGAAAGGATAATTTTTGAACTTACTATAACTTATAGATAGTAGAGGTATATATTAACATCTCACTATTTTTGAAATGCTTTCCTAAATGATGATAGAGAAATACCTTCTACTTTTTTAAAAAAATTACTGAAATAAGCCGGATCATTAAACCCTAATTCAAATCCTATTTCTTTAGAAGAAAGTGAGGTATAAATAAGCTGGCGTTTTGCTTCAAGCAAAATGGTTTGCAGTATATATTCCTTAGCCGAAGTGCCAATACTACTTTTAACTACCTTATTTAAATGATCGGCTGTAACGAATAATTGTTTGGCATAATCGCCTACTTTATGCTTTGTTTTATATTGCTTATTTACTAAAATTTTAAACTGCCGCAACAATTCTGAAGAAGCTTGTGCCAGTTGTGCTGTATGCTCAGGGATTTCGCACACATTATTACATTCAATAAGAAATAACTTCAAATAAGCACTTACAGCTTCGTAACGAAACTTAGAATCTTCCCTAAGACATGACTCCATATTCTCACATAGGTTTTCTAGTTTTTCATATAATGCAGTATCGATATCTAATGGGTAAGTATCGCCAATAGATCTAAAAAGGTTAATATCTGAAATGAAACATTCATTGATACCATTTTGAATAAGAAAATCTACCGAGAAAGTAATTATCCAACCGATAGATTTCTCTTCTTCTATAACTTGATGTACCTGCCTGGGGTTAATAAAGTATACTTGAAGTGCTTTAAGTGGATAAGCTTTGAAATCAACTTTATGATTTCCTCGAGCATTCTTAACGAGGAGTATTGTATAATAATCATGTCGGTGTGGAGGATCGGCTTTTCCACCATGTAGCTCATATACCGATTCCATTGTCTTGACTTCAAAAGAAGTATCTTTGTTTTCAGGATTAAGTTGAAAATATGTTTCAAGCTCTTTCATTCTGCAAACACTTCATTTTAACTTAAGGAGTTGATATTCCGAAATAAAATCCTCAGCATAAAAAAATTTTAGCTGCAATTATTCTCAATGAAAATAGCCTATTCGGGTTTAGGATACTCCTTACTTTCTTGGTCTATTACTAAAACCCAATCATTTCCACGCATCTCATCTCCCGGAGGATCAAGCTCCATCTCATTAGTGCTTTTTATTGTATCGATATAAATAGCCTTACCAATCCTTGGGTTAAACCACCAAAGTTTTTTACGATCACCTTCTACTAAGGAGCCGTCAATTGTTACTTCACTTCCAAAGGGGATATAGACAAAAGCAAAACTTTTATCTTGTGCTAATGCAGCCTTACATTCCTTTCCCCCAGTATTCGGGCCTGAAACGATGAGTTTTTCTTCGGGTATCAACTGATGCCAAGGCCTTGATTCAAAAAATCTTCTCATATAACCCGCTTGAAAAGCTCCCGGATAATCTATACTTTGCCACCAAGGTGTTCTGGCTTGGGAAACAGGGTCGTGTTCAGGTTGCCACATTTGCCAAATATTATGATTGCCATAAGTATGCCCACATGCCCCCTGAAGCATAGACCAATACCCTGCCCTTCGACTTTCAAGTTCACTGAACCATCCATTGGCTTTTTTCCAGTTAATGGGATGATCTTCGTAGCAGGGTTCTGCATCAATGACAGGTTTTATAGGTGTAAGACTGTAATTCTCCCGGGTCATTTTATAATTCGGATTATACGCTGGCCCATGCCCTGATTGAAAAAGATTTAGATCAAGCCAATCTCTTTCATGAAAGAAATTTGCAGAACTGCTACCTCCCATTGGATGATAGGTAATCAGTTGGTTATCTCCTACTACACTTTTGATACCAGCTGCCATAGCATCAATTGCTTGGAAATGTTTTTCTTCTTCAGGGTTGCGGTCTCCTCCTAATATCCAAATAACGGGTTTATCTTGATATCTTTTTGCCAGAAACTCCCCAAATACATGTGCATTTTCGGCTGTAAATACTACAGGACCAACGCCCCATCTTTTATTAAATTTATCCCCCCAAGTAGGCAGCAAGCCCATGGTTAAACCCAATGATGCAGCTTTATCAATCACGTAATCTACATGCTTAAAGTAAGCTTCGTTTGGTTTTGCAGGATCATTGTCAATTAGCGGTATTTCCCCTTCTTTATTTGGCGTATTCAATCCATCTAACTCTGCTAATGCTACAGCTTGGATAACAGTAAAGCCTTTTTCTGCCCGATTTGTTAAATATAAGTCCGACTCCTTTTTATCTAAGCGATGGAATAACTCCCAAGCAGTATCTCCTAACCAAAAAAAAGCTTCCCCGTTTGCTTTCTGGATATACCTGCCATTATCTGAGATAGAAAGCTTCTGCTGCGCAAAAATAAAAAGAGGAAAACATGTAAGAAGGAGTATTAACAGTTTCATATTTTTAATTAGTTAGACATATCCATTTTCTTCGCTAAAACTACAATTATTTTCTTTTAAAGAAATAGCTATTGCAAAGATTTGCATTACATAAAAAAAATCGCTTTTCTTTTTAAAAAAAGAAATAGGATTACCCGAAACAGTAATCCCATCATCCAACTTTGAATATACTTTTAATTGCTTAAAAAGACTTCAATTTACTACTGACTTATTGTTCTCCAAACTATCTATTAAAGGTGTTATACCCATTGCATACATAGATTTCATCATTTGATAAACTGTAGATTCTGTTTTCTCAGGGCTTCCTCCCTGTATGGGAGGTGCAGGATCATATTCCATGTCTAACATAACTGCTTGAGTATATTTTTCACCCCAGATTTCTTTCATAATCGCCAATGACATGTCCATTCCGGCAGTAACACCTGCCGAAGTCCAATACTTACCATCTTGCGTAAATCGTTCATTGGTAAATTTAGCCTCATATTTCTTGAGCATTTCTTCTGCTTCATACCAATTGGTAGTGGCTTTTTTACCTTTTAATAACCCTGTAGCTCCCAATACCCAAACACCTGTACAAACAGCTGCAGTATAAGTAGTCTTTTTATCTATTTTTCTTATCCATTCATGCAATTTATCATCGTAAGCCGCTTCAATTGTTCCTTTAAAGCCACCTGGAATCACCAATATATCAAGTTGGTTTACTGAATCAATTACATTGTCGGGAACAATCTCTACACCCATCACAGTTTTTACATTTCCAGCGTTAATCGCAATTAGTTCAGTTTTCACGCCCATTGATTGCCCTAAAACATAGCGAGGTCCCATAAAATCGAGTTCATTTACGCCATCGTATACCAATATGCCAATTGATTGTATATCATGTTTTGGTTTCCCAAAAAAGGTTTCCATAACTTCAAAGTGATTTTCAGGTTTAAAGTCCTCAGCCATTTCAACCATCTTTAAGGAATCATCTTCGGTTATTTTCTCGGCAGTTTGATTTGTATTAATCGATTTTTTTGCTTTTTGGCAGGTACTTAACATAAGTATCGCTAAAAGTATTTTTACTAATTCTTTCATCAGTTTGAAAATTTTTGATTGTTCAAAAAACTTGAATACATTCAGGAACTCACATAAATTTTAATCATTTCTTTTTGTGAATTTGAAATAATGAAAATTCATGTTTGTTTCATTTTATTGAATATTTATTTGAATTAAATTTTAAAGAATCTTTATCAGTCGATTTTTTATTAAAATCCAACACTTAGAGACATCCCATAGGTAAGTGGTGATGCCGTTCTTACACTTCTACTGAAACTTATGTCGGCACTACCAAATGCTAAATACCGTTCATCAGTTAGATTTTGCCCCCAAAAAGTGAGCTCATATCTATCATAATTAAGCGCAAGTCGGGCATTAATTAGTGTATATGTAGGCTGGCGTAAATCATTTTGTATATCTGTGAAAAATTCCCCAATTTGCCTTGCCTCAGTTCTAACTGTTGCCTTCAGCTTATTCACGATATCTATTTGGTATTGTACTCCTAACATAAAAGTACTTGAAGGCGCATTAGAAAGACTATTACCAGATATGTCTCTTTCCTCATCTGAACGTTTAAGAATAAAATTTTCATACTCCGTTTCATTGAGGCCAAAAGAGAGATCAAAAAGCAGATTTCTTTCAGGAATAAAAAAGCTTTGAATCTCTATTCCCCAAGATCGCGCGTCTCCAACATTCTCACGAGCAAAAGTAAATGGTGGTGCAACAAGGTTGAAAAATTGAAGGCCCTGCCATTGAATTAAAAAGGCTGTTGTACTGATACTTAATTTATTATCTGATGAATGTAACTTATAACCCAGCTCATAATTATCAGAATATTCAGGATCAAAAGTTTGCTCAATACCTTGAGGTAATCTTTGCGCATTAATACCACCTGCTCTAAACCCACGTGTATAACTTGCATATAAATTTGAAAAAACACTTGGTGTATAAACTATTACCAATTTAGGAGAAAGAGCGGAATAATTTCCATCCAGGGTGATATCTTGTCTATTAATTATTACCTCTCCATTATCAAATCTACGATCATATATGATTTCAAATGTTTCAAAATTAAACTCAGAACCATTAAATATAGCTTCCCTATTTTCATAATCGTACCTTAATCCGGCAGTTACAGCCAGCTTATCTGTAAAACTATAAGTCAACTGTCCAAAAGCAGCTATTCCATAGTTTTTTCCTTCATTTCTAAAAATACCGAAAGTATTAGGCGTTAATTCCTGAACGAGATTTGTAGAAGGTTCAAAGCTTCTTTGCAAAAACCCGTATACGCCTGCAGTATATTGAACTTTTGAACCCTCAATAGAATTTACCCGAATTTCCTGACTCCAAACACGCTGAGGAGGCAGTTTTTCTCCAATAGTCTTATCCCTGAAAGAATGAAAAATACTACCATCAGAGAAGGAAATATCTTCAAATGCTAGTCCAATTGTTTGCAGTGCAGAAATAGATGTAAATGTAAAAGTAGGCGCATAATACTTCAAACTTAAGGCTGTATTCACAATGTTTCGTTCATGGCTTCCTATTCGACCTAAATAGATTTTATCAGGGTTTTCGAAGGCAATAGTTTCATTAGGTTGAGAAACAAAAAAACCTGAAGCATTTGACCAATCTCTTTGTGCCTTTATATTCAGCTTTGCACTAAAGTTAGTTGAGGGCAACCATTTTAAATACAAATTCCCATACAAACTTTCTTCATCACCAACCGTTTCTCCAACGATTGAACCATCGGTTGAAGAGGTTCCAGTAGTGTCGTTCTCCCAATATCCTTCCCGGGATTGATAAAGACCACTTACTCCCAAAAAAAGCTTTTCTTTTATAATAGGTGTTTTAACACTTAAACTGTGGCGCTGTAATCCTAAATTTCCAACACCTATTTCAGCAAACCCTTTTGTTTCATTAGTAGGTTCTTTGGTAATGATGTTGACAACTCCACCGAGGGCATTTCTACCAAAAAGAGTTCCTTGGGGACCTCTCAAAACTTCGATTCTTTCCACATCGGTAAGTTGAAAACCGTTGGCTAAAATGTCTAGTTGATTTACACCATCAATATACGTGGCAACAGCGAGATTTTCACTAAATACCTGAACCCCTCTAATTGATTGAATTTGCTGAAATCCTACTCCAAGTTCTTGATATAAGTAGTTTGGCACCAATGCAGTAAGACCTGATAGATTCCATGTACGCGTATCTTGAATTTTTTTAGCAGAAAGCGAAGTAATTGCTAAAGGTGTCTCTATAATAGTTTGCTCATTCTTTTGAGCTGTAACTACTACTTCGTTTAAAGCTTGCGCCTCTTCTTTAAGAAAAATTACTAAACCTGTTTCATCTGTTGAGATGGTTTGCACCTTAGTAGCATATCCAATTGCACTTATTGTCACTTTGTAGGTGCCTTCCCTTAATGGCAATTCAAATTTTCCTGACTGATCGGTAACAGTACCAAGATTCGTATTCAAAATGGCAATATTTGCAAGGAAAATATTATCTCCATTTTCGGATTTTACATACCCTTGAATCAATTGTGCAAATAGTTGGCTTACCCATAAACACATGATTAGGGTTATAAAGAATGGTTTGATTTTCATTAGTTATATTTTAGACTGCATCACTAGATGTAGTAAACTTTGAATAAATATTTTTTAGGATTTTTTAGACACAGATGCATTAGCCTGATAGGTTAATCAGGTGAGGTAAAACTTAAGAAAAGTAGCTTAGGAGATGCTGAATCTATTGGATAGCAAATCTGTAAATATGAAACTTGTATAAAGTAACCTACTTTATCAGTTAAAATAGATGTTGAAAGCCCTTACTTCTTTTTTCAGCCCATAACTATTGCTATGAACCAATTACATTATGTGCTAAGAAGTGCCTTGACTTCTACTATCTCATTTTCAAAACAAAACAACTATTTCAGACAAGTTCATATGAAAATAAAAGCTTTCCTTTCCTAAGTTTTACTTAGCAAAAAGCCTATTTTGAATCAATTTTAGAATTGATCAGAGCATAAATATTGGAGGTGGGTGGAAGATGCCAGATGGCAAAGTGGAAGCTTTCGCATACAGATAGCCTGTATTATGCTTTAACATATCTCCTATAAATAAATTTGGCAAGAGATTATTTTGCTCGTAAAAAAACAGGGCTTCTACCTTTAATTTTAAGATTGAAGGCAATTGATTTTGCTCTTTTTCTTCTGTTTTTTTGAGTTCTTTACTAAGATAGCAATTACCATAGCACATTGTTATCGCTTCATCTTTCTCCTCGCATAAGAATTTAGCTATATAATCCTGGTTCATCTTAAAAGAAACAACTATCCATAGTTTAGTAATGGGTTGAACTAAGAATAATGCTATAAGAAATATGGAAAGGGTTTGTTTCAGTATTGTATACTTTGAAATTAGTTAGTTAAATAAGAAACAAATCAAGAAAAAAGTTATGCTAAATCCAAAGATTTTAGTCGTATCTTTCTCTTCTAATTCGGTTCATATCTTGTGGATGGGTTAAGCCGATTGATTTGGATATTTATTCATCTTTAAGAAACTCCTAATTGGGCACCTAAAGTCTGAGATTTCTATATTTCTTTCTTTAACCCATTTTTTAGTCCAAGAGTCGCTATGCTAACTCTTGAACCAGTTGATTAGTTTCTCATAATATTAAGATGATTTCTAATTACACTAAGAATATTTTGAGCTACCTTTTTATGGACAAATAATTGAAGTGAGAAAGAGGTTTTTCCTCCATCACCCCCAGCACGAAGTAATAAATTAGAGCTATTAGAACAAGTAGTGCTAAGTAACTTTAAATAGTTTATTCCATAATTTTCATCGTAAATATTATTTTGAACAATAATATCTAAGTCTGTTTCAATCATCTTATCCTTTCTCAAAAGGATGAAATTTTGAGATGAGTTGAAAAAAAAATCTTTAAAAAT
>JBCDJE010000029.1:0-14276 GCA_038748185.1 Bacteroidota bacterium | reverse complement strand
ACTGTCTTAAAATCCTAAACTTATTATTGCATCATTACTTAATCTCAAATTAGTTACAACTGCTATTAATGCTTGCTTACTAATTATCGTTTCACTAGGTCAAAATCATCCCATTTCAATTATAAAATAAATATGTATTTGTGCTATTAAATTGGTTTTGTAGGAAAAGTGAAACTTGAATGATGAATGTCATAAAAGAAAGCTGAAGATTCGATTACTTTTCTAAAAAAAAATCTTTTGGATACAGATAAACAAAACATATTTAATTTTTTAAAGCTCTATCAGCCTTTTAGTCCATTACCTAATTTCGTAATTACTTCGCTAGTAAAAAACTTAAAGACTGAAAATTACGAGAAAGGAATAGTTATTTTTAATGAAGGTGAATTAGCAAAGGAATTTATATTTGTGATAAGAAGTGGTGCGATCGCATTAACAAAAACTGAACACAATTCTCAAAAAGAAAACCTGATCGATCTTTGTGGAGAAGGAGATGTTTTTGGCGCAAGGATTTTACTAACATCTGGAAAATACATTCTTAATGCTATAGTAAAAGAAGATGTTCGCTTGTATTGCATTCCTTTGAAAGATGCGCGCTTTCTTATTGAAAAGTATACACAAGTATCTATATTTTTTGCAAGACAGTTCGCCTTTCAGCTTCCTGAAATAAGCAGAAATACAGCTAATCAAAATGAATCTCACTTAGCCCTAAAAAATAATATTGAAGCGACTGATTTCAAGCTTATTAATGGTGTAAAACCGGTAGTAAGTGTTTCTCCAAATTGCAAAATAGATGAAGCTGCAAAAATTATGAACAACAAGGGCATAGGCGCTTTACTCATAACTGATGATAATTATTTTCCAAGAGGAATTATTACAGATGCAGACCTAAGAAGAAAAGTAGTTGCCAAAGATATGTTACCCTCTGAAGTTTCGGTTAACGAAATTATGAGCACTCCGGTAATATGTATTACTAAAAATATTCAAATAAGTAGCCTCATTGTATTGATGGCTGAAAAAAATATCAGACATTTTTGTGTAACTGAAAATGGAACACAAGCTAGCAAAGTGATTGGTATTATTTCAGAAAGAGATATTGTAGCAGCACAGGGTAACAACCCTGCAGTTATCATTAGAAAGATACATCAGAGTAATGATATTGCTGCTTTAAAGATACTAAGAGATACAACTGATGAATTAATTAAATCCTACTTGGAGCAAGAAACTGCTTTACGGTTTGTATTGGAGATTATAACTAAAATCAATGATGCAATTATTGAAAAAATAATTGGGTTAGCGCTCATAATACTGGAGAAAAAGGGATTGGGACAAGCTCCTGTAAATTTTTGCTGGCTATCTCTTGGAAGTGAAGGACGAAAGGAACAATTACTCCGTACTGATCAAGACAATGCACTTATATACGATAACTCACCTAAAGGCGAAGAAACAGTTGTAAATAATTTCTTTATTGAGTTAGGAACAGTTGTAACTAACCTATTAGCAGAAGTAGGTTTTGAAAAATGCCCTGCTGATATAATGGCTTCAAATAAACATTGGTGTAAATCACTTGATGATTGGCAAGATCAATTAGCTAAATGGATTTCAACTCCAACGCCTGAAGCTTTATTAAAATGTCTTACTTTTTTCGACTTTAGACCTGTTTATGGTGCGGAACATCTAGCAAAAAAGTTGCAAGAAAATATTTTTAGTCTTTTAGAAAAAGATACACTTTTTCTTTCTTATGCAGCTGTAAATGCACTGGCTAACCCTGCTCCCCTTAGTTTTTTCAGGAATTTTGTTGTAGAAAAAGGAGGAGACTTTTCAGACTTTTTCGATATTAAAGCTAGAGCGCTTATGCCTCTTTCCGATGCTGCACGTGTATTAGCATATCATAAAAAAATAGCGCTTTTTGGTAGTACGCTAGACCGTTTCAATACGCTAGCACAAGTAGATGAAAATAATCGAGTAATATATAAAGAGGCGATAATGGCTTTTGAAATTTTATTGCGTACCAGAGCTCTTAATGGATTGAATCAACAAAATAACGGACGCTATATTTCAATTGAAAAACTTAACAAGTTACAGCGACAAACCCTTAAAAATATCTTTGCTATTACCGATAAGATACAGCAAATTGTTCAAGTAAGGCTTCAGACAGATTATATTAGATAAGATATATATTTCCAATACGTTCTATCAATAACTGGAAATTAAAAACTTCCAATTACCTGAAAGCTGTCTTCTCGTATCTATTAATTTAATCCTGTTTAATCCATTTACCCAAACCTTACGCAATATCTCATTTTCTTCCCCGCTTAAATTAACAGGAGTAGTAACAACTTTGAAGTTACTGGCACTGTAGTTAATATATACTGAAAATTTGTCATCTCCTTCTTCATATATTAGCCTAATTTCTCCTGGTTCAGTAAGTTTCACTTCACATGGAGTAATTAAAGATAAAAATGTAGTATCATTAACAGCATTAAGAGTGAATTTATCAGAAAGTGCTACGTTCTTTCCACGATTCAATTGTATAGTTCGCTTCCAGCTTTTTATCTCACTTTTTTCAGGATATGCATTGTCAAGATTTAGACTAAATCGGGCATAACGAGTATTGCTCTTATAGCTTACATCTGAAGATTTAAAGTTCATTCCTGCAACCTGCACTTCACCATTTACAGTTGGCAAATTATGGTAAGCAGACTGCATATTCCATATTTCATATCTTTTATTACTAAAAGTTTTTGCTGTATAAGTGCCTACGCCTGCATCTACTAAAATAGGCTTTGCATTATAATAGACTATAAAATGACCTACATCATTATGATTGTGACTTTCGGCATTATTTCCACCTTTTGCAGCAATGTAAAAACTCTTATTATCAATATTAGAACGTGCAGCCATAATTTCAGATTCAGCAAACCAAGTATCTAGCTGAAAAGCATATTCCTTAGTTTCGTTTACTAAGTTTTTGTAGTTCAACAAGGCTGATAGTGTCCTGTCCATGCTCATTTCTATCTTCAAATCATTGTTTTTTGATAAATAGGCCCCGAACTGTTGCATTTGGACGTCCTCAATTCTTTTACCATATCGGTAAATAAGGTCAGCTTTTGGAATGAGTTTAGCTGGAGCATCAGCAAAATTGATAAAGTAATTTTCACCTATATATACCTTATAAATATAGCTCCCCATATTTTTGATGAGTGGATGGTTATAAATATTAATCTTACCATCTGTACTACTATATAATAGCTCTAGGCAGTCAAATAATGAAGCAGCTGCATGCCCCCAATAGGAAGGTCCTTCATCACAACCACCATCTTCAGGAAAAGGATTTAGGTAGTTATCCAATACTACCATAATTTTATACACTGCAGCAGCTCTTTTCTCTTCGTTATCTTCTAATAATAATACTGCTGATAACCAGTTGGAAGCAATCCAAGGATTCCAGTTATTTACTCTATTCCTTCCTCCGTTTTCATAGCCCATCCACCAAAAATCATCCCGCTCCATATTAGGTTCTAAAATTCTTCTCTCTGTTTCAATGCGTATCCTTTCCCTTATTCTAGGAGATATTCTATCTAATTGCTCTCCGAGTAAATAGTCTGTCCAAGCTAGTAGATTAGCTGTTTGTGCAGCAAAAAGATCAACGGTTGGTTCAATAATATTAGGTAAAGCCTTATTCCCTTTTTGTAAATACAAATGTGCAGGTACACCCCAGTAAGATTCTTCACATATAAGCCAAATACCGTTTACAATTTCATCAACAAATCGACTTTTACCCTCCAGCATTTCTGCCAGAACGAGCGCTTGTAGTTTATTTCTGCGTTCAAAAATTTCATCTTGATAATTACTTCTATTTCCGGTTCTATTAAATTCAAGAAATTGACTAGCCTTTAAAGAAGGCCAACTATATGACAGTGCATCTTCTCCTTTTTTGATTAATTGAAGAATTAAAGAATCGGGAAGTGATTGCTGAAAAGCATTACCGCTCTTGGGAAAAGGCGTCCATTCATCTCTAGAAATTAATGTAGCCTTTATTGCATTCTCGTCGTAGGGACTGCTAAGTATCCAATTTTTCTCTTGAGCAAATACATGAAATACTGGAAGATTTAGAAAAGTAATGCTAATTAAAAAAAAACTAATTCCTTTTAGATAATTGCTATTAAGTGGTAATTCCATTGGTTATTTATCTTCTTGCATATTGAGTTAGCATGGAAGTTAAATAAAAATTATCATTGAAAGAACGTTGAAATAGCTAATGCAAAAAAAAAGCCCTCTGAAGAGGGCTTACATATTATCCAAGGTATTCAGCAAGCAATTTGCTTTTTTCCCTTGATCTAAGCTTTTTAATGGCTTTTTCTTTAATTTGCCTTACACGCTCTCTTGTAAGATTCAATTTTTCACCGATCTGTTCAAGTGACATAGGGTGTTCTCCTCCTATTCCAAAAGACATTCTGATTACTTGTTGTTCTCTACTTGTAAGCGTTGAAAGTGCTCTTTCAGTTTCAATTTCTAATGAATTAGTATATGAAAGATCTCTATCAGTTGTTTGAATGTTTTTATTTTCAAGTACATCTAATAATGAGTTACTTTCACCTTCCTGAAAAGGAGCATCCATAGAAAGTTGTTTGGCACTTAGGCTTAATGTATTTGTAATATCGTCAGAATCCATCTCAAGAATCTCTGCCAGTTCTTCAGCTGTTGGCTCTCTTTCAAATTTTTGCTCTAACTCGGCAAAAGTTTTATTGATTTTACTTAGAGCTCCAGTCCTGTTTAAAGGCAATCTTACTATTCTTGATTGTTCTGCTAATGCCTGCATAATTGATTGTCTGATCCACCAAACAGCATAGGAAATAAACTTAAATCCTCTGGTTTCATCAAACTTCTGAGCAGCTTTTACTAAGCCCAGATTTCCTTCATTTATGAGGTCATTTAATGATAAATTACGATTCTGATACTGTTTAGCAACAGAAACTACAAATCGTAAATTCGCTTTTGTTAGTTTTTCGAGTGCTACTTCATCACCCTTTTTAATTCTTTTCGCCAACTCCACTTCTTCTTCTGGAGTAAGTAATTCAACCTTGCTAATTTCGTTGAAATACCTCTCTAAAGATTGGCTTTCTCTGTTGGTAATAGTTTGTGTGATTTTGAGCTGTCGCATTATCCGTACTAATGTTTAAGTTTAAATTACCGATTGTTATTCACTAAAAACAAACCTATTCAAATTTGTTAGCTGCAATAATTCAGAACACAATTAATTGAAGATTTGTTCAATTTTCTATGTAAGTAATATTAGCCTTAACTTTGCAAATATTTTCTTTTGAAATACCTACTTCTTTCTATTACCTTTTTGTTTTTCTAACATTATATGCATTTCCAACGCAGCGAGTTCCTTTTTGATTTGAGTTATTAACTTATGATTAGGATTTTCCGATTTGTTCACTTTAAAAGATTTCATAGTATAACTATACTTGATTACTTGAAAATTTCTTACATCAAAAACTTATGTTAGTATAGCAGGCATGACACCTAGGTAAGAAATAAGCATGAACATCTATTAGCAATCTAAAGGATAAGTTAAATACCACTTAACAGGAATTATATTACGTTAAAACCTCTATGTTAGTTTGTCACAAAAATGTAAGTGAGATTTAATGAAGGTATTTGTATATTTCAATGCAAATAACGGAGAAATACAAATGCAAAGCAATTTTTTTTTCAAATAACCACTAATATCTAACTTAACATAGCAGTGAAATAAAGTGATATTTAAAAAAAAATTGTGTATTTCATTTAAATCTTACATCAATATCGGGTATTGATTACAAATATTAACATACTAAAAATTAAGAATCTTATTGAATCAACGCTTTTTCCTGTTTGATATCATGCTTAAAAATTACATCAAAATTTCATTACGAAGTTTATTTAATAATAAGGTTTATGCCTTCATAAATATTACTGGTCTTGCTGTAGGAATGAGTTGTTGTTTTCTCATACTTGCCCATGTAAAAGACGAATTATCTTATGACAAGTTTCATAAAGACGCAACAAACATATACAGAGTTGCCCTAGAGCGCCTTTATCCAACTCATAATACTTTTTATGCAATTATTCCGCATTCATTTGCTGGCGTTATCGCAGCAGATTACCCTGAGGTAGAGCAAGTAGTGAGATTGTTTACTAACCAAAATAATGATGTATTTAGTTATGAAGATTCACAAGGGCAATTGCATATTTATGAAGAAAAACATTTTATGCTGGCCGATTCTAATTTTTTTCAGGTTTTTACTATTCCATTTATTGAAGGAGATATAAAAACAGCATTAAATGGTGCAAATAGCATTGTTATCACCCAAAAAACAGCAAAAAAATACTTTGGAAATGAAATGCCTATTGGTAAAATTATTTCTGCAAACCAAATAAATTACACAGTCACAGCAGTTTGTGAAGATATTCCAGAAAACTCTCATTTCAAATTTGATCTACTAGCTGGTATTGGTGGCATACCCTTCTTTAACACAGTTAATTTTACTGGTTTTTCAGCATATACTTATTTAAAACTTAAGGAAAATACTTCAGCTAAATTATTAGAAGCAAAATTTCCAGATATGGTACTTAAATACGCCGCACCTCAGATTGAGCAACGTATGGAAGTATCTTTTGAGCAGTATCAGGCAAATGGACATGGTTACCGATATTTTTTGCAAAACCTTCGCGACATTCATCTCTATTCAAACCTAGAAGCAGAAATGAGAGTGAATGGAAATATCAATCAAGTATATGTTTTTATTTCTATATCTATTTTCATATTAATTTTGGCTTGTATTAATTTCATGAATCTTGCCACTGCTCGCTCCACAGAACGCGCAAAAGAAGTAGGGATACGAAAAGCGTTGGGTTCTCTCAAAAAACAGCTTGTTATCCAGTTTCTTACTGAATCGATAGTGATATCACTTATAAGTCTGGTTTTCACCATGGTAATCATTTCGTTTACCTTACCTTACTTTAATGATCTCGCTGGTAAACAAATTAGCATTAATTACTCAGATATAAAACTTATTACAGCGCTGTTACTTTTTAGCATATTAGTTGGCTTGCTTGCAGGTATTTATCCAGCTTTCTTTATCTCTTCTTATAATACAATTAACATAATGAAAGGACAGCTTAGAACGGGGAATAAAGGAGCTTGGTTAAGAGATAGCTTAGTGGTTTTTCAGTTTTTTATTTCCATTGTGTTGATCACAGGCACAATCATAGTATATAAACAAATGCATTTTATTCAGCGTACCGACCTGGGTTATGAGAAGGAAAATATCATTGTAATTGAAGGAGCGGACAAACTTACAGATAAACTCGAATCCTTTAAGAATGAAATCAGCAAAATTTCAGGAGTAAATAGTATTGCTTACAGCAGTAGTATGCCTGGTAAACCATTCTTCTTTGGTTCATCATTTTTACCTGAAGGAAAACCTGAAGCTTTTGTAACAAAGACTATGATTATAGATGAAGATTTCCAAGCAACATTAGGGCTAGAAATCATTGAAGGAAGAGGTTTTAGCAAAGCTTATAATGACTCCGCTTCAATAATATTAAATGAAACAGCGGTAAAAGCTTTGGGAATTACCAACCCAATTGGCGCAAAAATTAGTAGTAGAAATAATAACCCAGAAGACAATATTACCTATACTATTATTGGCATTACAAAAGATTTTAATTTTCAATCATTGAGGGAAGAAATTTCTCCACTTACCATTCAGTATAGAAACCCACAGAATAATTTTGGTTTTTTAGCAGTAAGCATAACAGGTAGCAGTACAAATAATATTATAAAACCAATAGAAGAAACATGGAAGGCATTTGAAAGTACAGCACCTTTCAAATATACATATTTTGAAGAAGATCTTAATACTCAATATATTTCAGATCAAAGATTTGGTGAGATATTTATAGTATTTGCTATTCTGGCTATTATTATAGCTTGTGTAGGTCTATTTGGGTTAGCAGCTTACACAGCAAGCCTCAAAACAAAAGAGATTGGTGTAAGAAAGGTATTAGGTGCTTCTATAGCAGGAATCATTATAATGCTTACCAACAAGTTTACAAGACTTGTTACACTTGCCTTTGTTTGTGCTATACCGGTTACCTATTTTGCTATGAACCTATGGTTATCATCTTTTGCTTTTAGAACAGATATGGGAATTTTACCATTTTTAGTATCTGGAATAACTGCTTTGGCAATTGCAGTCATTACCGTTAGTTATCAAGCTATAAGAGCAGCTATTGTTAATCCAATAAAATCTTTAAGAAGTGAATAAAAAAACCTTTCTTAGTTTTCACACTGAGAAAGGTCTTTCTGGTTCTCAAAAAGAAAAGTAGTTATTCTCCCTTTTTTTCTTCTTTCTTTTCCTCTGCTTTGGGAGTATCTTCGTTAACTTCTGTCTTAGCTTCTTCTTTCTTAACTTCAGGTTCAGCCTCAACTTTGGTTTCTTCAACTACCTTTTCCTCTGCTTTTACTTCTTCTACTTTAGGAGTTTCTTCTTTAACTTCTGCCTTAGCTTCTTCTTTCTTAACTTCAGGTTCAGCCTCGACTTTAGTCTCTTCAACTACCTTTTCCTCCTCAGTTGGTGCTTCTTCCTTTTTCTCAGATTTTACTTCAGGAGCAACTTCTGCTTCAGTTGTAGCTTCTTCTGTCTTTTTCTCTGCTTCTTTTTCAGCCTCTGCAGCTGCTTTAGCGGCTTGTGCTTCAGCTACTGCTTTTGCCTTGGCTTCATCATCAGCTTTCTTTTCTGCTTCTCTTAACTTCAGAATTTCTGCTTCAATACGAGACTGCTCGTCTGCTTTTGCTTTTGCTTTTTCAGAAGCTAACTTTTCAAATTTGGCAATTTTTTCTTTTCTCCAATCTTCAAAGCGTTTATCAGCATCTTCTTGCGTGATAGCTCCCTTGTTTACACCTATTTGGAGATGTTTTCTCAACAATACTCCTTCATTAGAAAGAATGCTTCTTACAGCACCTGAGGGTTGAGCACCAGTCATTGCCCAATAAAATGCTCTTTCAGCGTCTATACTAATTTCGGGAGGGTTTACATTCGGGTTAAATGTACCCAGCTTTTCGATAAAGCGACCATCGCGAGGAGATCTTGAATCGGCTACTACTACATAGTAAATAGGCTTCTTTTTGCGCCCGTGTCGGGCTAATCTAATTCTTACTGCCATTTTAAATTAATTTATATGGATCACGTCCATTTTGATTAAATAAAAGGGAAAGTGTCACAAAGGAATTTCCCAAAATTGAGGTGCGAATCTAGGAAAATATCATTGAATTATACCCAATAATGTAAAAATATTATTCATACTTATGTAAAAGGGCATTTTTAAGATGAGTCTATTACATAAGAACTAAAAAAATTGACTAAAATATCTCGAGTTAAAAAACTCAGAAAGCAATTTATTATGTATCACATCTAATTCAATATAATTTAACTTTTCCTTACCAAGCTTTTTTCTAATCTTTTTTGCAGAGATAATCTTATCCTTACAACTGGTTACTACAACAACAGGCTTTTGAAATTCATGTAATCTCAATAAAATATCTTTAACATTAAATGTAAAACCTTTATATAATAGCCAAGTACGATATACTTTCATCAAAGTATTTGTCTTAAGAATTTTTTGAATAACTACTTTTTTATCTTTTCCGACTAGTGGTAAAAATATATTGAGAAAGTATGGTCTCTTCGAAATATTTTTAAAAAGTAATTTCCCCAATATAGTACTGGTTGCCAATTTGAACCAAAAGTTTTCATAAATACCATCGGGAGCAATAAGCACTATTTTTTTAATTTTTTCGGGAAAGAAATTGGCAACAGCCAAGGTAAGCCTTGCACCCATTGAAAAGCCAATAACAGTACATGTTTTAATTCTTTCATTGTTAAAAAAAACATTTAATTCTTCCTTAAAATCTATGGGACTGTATGCTAGGTAATTTGAATGCCAAATACTCTTTCCGTGATTAAATAAATCAAAACTATATAAACAACTATCAGGATATATAGCTTTGGCTTTCTTAAATACAGTTGCATCTTGCCCAACCCCATGGAATGCAAGTATAATTTCATAGGAATTTGCCCCTTCAGTATTTTTGATTTTTTTATAATAATGCCTATCCATTACATACATTATGGCAACTTATTATTTTTATCAAAGTAAGAAGAACTGAATTTCTCTTCGCCATATCTTTTGCTTAATATAAAAGCAAGCTATTTACATAAAAGGATTTTAAACTAAAAGCGAAAATCCGTCATTATATCATCTCTATTTTAACAAAAGCATAAATACTTATCGCATTGCTTTTTAAAAAAATCCTAACTTTGCGACTTTAAAATTATCAAGCATTAAATATAGTGAGCGATGGCAGAGTACAATCATCAGATTATCGAATCGAAATGGCAAGAGTACTGGCAAAAAAATAACAGCTATAAAGTAGAGAATGATATTTCAATGCCCAAGTACTATGTACTTGACATGTTTCCATATCCATCAGGTGCAGGACTACATGTAGGTCATCCTTTAGGCTATATCGCTTCTGATATATTTAGCCGTTACAAAAGACTAAAAGGCTTTAATGTGTTACACCCTATGGGTTTCGATGCTTTCGGCTTACCTGCCGAACAATATGCCATAGAAACAGGGCAACATCCAGCAATTACCACTAAAAATAATATCGAAACCTTTAAAGGTCAACTCGCTAAAATTGGTTTTTCTTTTGATTGGTCCAGAGAAGTGAATACTTCAAAACCTGAGTTTTATAAATGGACACAATGGATTTTCATGCAATTATTCAATGCATGGTTTGATAAAAATGAAGGGAAAGCTAAGTCAATCCTCGAGTTAAAAATCATTTTTGAAAGATCCGGAAATACCAATATAACTGCAGCTTGCGATGAGAATACTCCCTTATTTTCTGCTGATGAATGGAAAGTGCTTTCAGCAGAGGAACAAGAGAAAGTTTTATTAAAATACCGCCTCACTTATCCATCAGGGGCCTTAGTAAACTGGTGCCCGGCATTAGGTACAGTGCTTGCCAACGATGAAATAAAAGATGGTTTTTCTGAAAGAGGTGGCTATCCGGTTGAGCGAAAAAAGATGAAACAATGGATGATGCGGACTACTGCATATGCAGACCGCTTATTGGAAAATCTTAACAATATAGATTGGTCAGAGTCATTAAAGGAAATGCAACGCAACTGGATCGGTAAATCTTTTGGGTGTGAGCTTGATTTCACCGTAGTTGGTAAGTCAATTACCCTCACTGCCTTCACCACCAGACCTGATACTATTTTTGGCGTAACCTATGTTGTACTTGCTCCTGAACATGAATTAATTGGAGAGTTGGTTACTCCTGAACAGCAAGAATTAGTAACGGCTTATGTAAATACAACCAAAAATCGCTCGGAAAGAGACAGGATGAGCGATGTAAAAACTGTTTCAGGTGTATTTACCGGGTCTTATGTAGTAAACCCACTTTCAGGGGAGGAAGTACAACTCTGGATTGCCGATTATGTATTGGCAGGATATGGTACAGGTGTGGTAATGGCAGTACCTTCTTCTGATGATCGAGATTACCGCTTTGCCCAGCATTTTGACTTGCCTATTCGTTGTATAATAGAAGGGACAGAAAGCATGGAAAACCCAACTGAGAAAAAAGATGGAAAACTCATCAATTCTGATTTTCTCAATGGCTTGTATGGGGAGAAAATTGCCGGTAAAGGTACAGGAGAAGCAACTTGGGCTGCTATAAAAAAAGCAGAAGAATTAGGTGTAGGCACGCAAAAAGTCAATTATAAAATGCGAGATGCTGTATTTAGCAGGCAGCGTTATTGGGGTGAGCCTGTTCCCGTTTATTTTAAAAATGATATACCTTATTTGTTAAAAGAGGAAGACCTCCCACACGAACTCCCGAAGATAGACGAATATAAACCTACTGAAACAGGTGAACCACCTCTGGGCAGAGCTAAAGATTGGAAATATGAAGGTAAATACCCTTATGAGCTAACCACTATGCCCGGTTGGGCTGGCTCAAGCTGGTACTTTCTTCGCTATATGGATGCTCAAAATGATAAGGAGTTTGTCAGTAAGGAAGCTGCCGATTATTGGGGAGACGTCGATTTATATATCGGTGGTACAGAACATGCTGTCGGACATTTGTTGTATTCCCGCTTCTGGAATAATGTCTTGTGTGATATGGGTTTCATCAGTCATCAAGAACCTTTTAAAAAGTTGGTTAATCAAGGGATGATTCAAGGAAGATCAAACTTTATTTATAAGGTAAAAACTGAAAATAAGTTCATTTCATTTGGAAAGAAAGACGATTACGATGTAACGGAAATGCATTGTGACGTGAACTTAGTACATAGCGATGTATTGGACATTGAAAGTTTTAAAAAGTGGAGACCTGAGTTTAAAGATGCTGATTTTATATTAGAAGATGGCAAATACATTTGTGGAAGCATTGTAGAAAAAATGTCAAAAAGATGGTTTAATGTAGTAAACCCTGATGATGTAATCAAAAAATATGGGGCTGATACTTTACGGATGTATGAAATGTTTTTGGGCCCTTTGGAAGCCTCAAAGCCTTGGAATACTGACGGTATTGAAGGAGTTGCTAAGTTCTTACGTCGTACTTGGAATTTATTTTTCAATAACGAAGATAAGTTTGTAGTATCTGATGCCGAGCCCACTAAGGAAGAGTTAAAAGTCTTGCATCAGACTATAAAAAAGGTTGCTTATGATATTGAAAACCTTTCTTTCAATACTTCTGTAGCTGCTTTTATGGTCTGTACCAATGAATTATATAAACTTAAATGCAATAAAAAAGCCATCTTAACTCCTTTATTAATCATTCTTTCTCCTTTTGCACCTCATATAACAGAGGAGCTTTGGAAACAATTAGGGCATAACGAAAGCATCACAAAAGCAACATTTCCAAAATTCGATGAAGCTTACCTAAAGGAAGATTCTGTAGAATATCCCGTATCGGTAAATGGAAAAGTTCGAGCCAAGATGGCATTTTCTGTGGATGCACCTAAAGAGGAAATAGAAGCTGCTGTTTTAGAAGCAGAAGTGGTTCAGAAATGGCTACAAGGTAAAGCTCCTAAAAAGATTATAGTAGTACCCAAACGCATTGTAAATGTTGTAGTTTGATATACTATTGATCATCAACTAAATATAGATTTTCTAATTTTATATAAAGCTGTTTCTAATTTATTTAGGACAGCTTTTATTATACCTCATAAAATTAGGTGTTATGCATATTTTATGGGATATTTGCAATCCCAAAATACAGCCAGCATAATTTTATTGCATTAATAAGGTAAAATATAGTATTTTATTAAGAATGTATCTGAAATAAATGTATCACTGACTAGCATGACCCTTATTCACAACCATAAATAACGGAAATATGGAACTAACATCTAAAGTACCCTTCTCTGTTAACACTCAAAGTAATTTCCAAGGAGAGAACCCATTGATACACCAATCATTTGCCGAGCAGGGTAAAATCTATTTTCTAGAAGAAAAATTTGACTTAGCGCTAAAGTATTTTAGGTATTCATTAGAATTAGCTGTTCAAACAGAATCTCCTGAGTTTTTTGTAAAGCATTACTTAGAGTGCCTGCTAGAAGCATTAGAAATGACAGGAGATTTTGATCCTGTGCTTGAATACTGTAATAGGTTTATAGGATTGATGGAAGATGAAAATACCAAAAACCTCGAAAAATGGCATTTGTTGGCTCTGCTTTATCAAAAAAAGGGCATAGTACTTATCAAAACAGGTAAACTAGATCAGGGCAAAAGAAACTTAACTATTGCACAGCAATTAGCTGGTAATAAAAACTTCCCATTGCTTTTATGTGAAAATATCCTGTTCTTACTTAACTCAGGAATTGTACCTGATAATCATAAAATTATCAGCGAGCAAGTTCAATCAGGTTATTTTATTATGAATGCTGAAAATGTGAATAAAGAAATAGCCATGAAAAACCCCGAATTGGCTTAAAACAATAAAAACGCTGCATTGATTAATCAATGCAGCGTTTTTACAATACTATTGCTTCCCTTAAATACGATTTCCTCCACTGGCTTCCTTGTTCTAAGCATTTTTCCTTTTCCATCTGATACAAGCGAAAATGCTCTAATACTTTTTCGCTGCAAGACAGATGCTATATTTTTCATTTATACGGCTGTCTATATTACAACTATTTAGAAACCTGTGT
>JBCDJE010000028.1:0-14318 GCA_038748185.1 Bacteroidota bacterium | reverse complement strand
TTTTTACATCCAATACGCTCTTCGCTCAAGAAAAAACAAGGTTTTATTTAAAACCTCATCTTGGTATGGAATGGGCTTTTTCAAGGTTTGAAGATAAAGCAACAATACCAACTTTTATTGAACGGACTGGTCTTTCTCCTTCAGTAAGATATGGTTTAGGGTTTTTAATTGATTTTGGCAATAAATGGGGTATAGAAGTAGGTTACACAGGCGCTGAGCTTGGTTGGGGAGTGCATTACAATAGCAAAACAGATTCAGTAGAGAATGCAATCAGTGGAAGGTATAATAACTTTACTACCATTCACAGATTTCATCTATCTTTTTTTAAGTCGAATGCTTTAATTGTTATTCGAAAAAAAAGAGGTGCTTATTTGAGGAAACATGCTAAAGAAAAAAAGGAGTACGACTATTTCGCTTCATTTAATTTAGGTGTTTTAGGAGGAGCAGCTTATGAGTATATCCCTCTATTTGGAGTTGCTAGTTTTCTCAGTGATGGTTTTAATCCTAGTCATTCTCAGAGAACCACTGATGTACTTAGCCTATCAAGTATTCCAAGTGAAAAATCGACTAGACATGGAGGAAGTATCTATTTTGGTTTGTACAGCCAGTTTTTACAAGCTGGTAAGAAGCGATTGCAATTGGGTATCATTTACCAACAAGGCATTCCGAAAAGACTTATTTCTAATTGGGAAACTAGTATTAACGGAGTAACACAGCCTGATTTCCAAACATTTACCAGAGGTAGCTATTTGGCACTCTACGCTACTTACCCAATTCAACTTTTCACAATTAGTGGTAAAAACTCTAAGAGATTTAAAGGATGAGATTCAATATATCGTATTTTAAAATTGTAAACTATGTGAAATATCAACCTTGCTTTAAGTTGATAATATTAAGTGAGCGATTATTTTTTTATTAAGAGTTCTGTAAGCTTCTTTTTAAGACAGATCCATAAGATTATAAAACTTCACCGCATTTTCTCCCATAATAGCCTTTTTCTCAGCTTCTGAAAAACCTTGTATATATTTTTCCACTATATCGATCACTTTATTATAGTCAGTTGCCAACAAACATACGGGCCAGTCGGAACCAATCATAATTCTTTCTGCGCCAAATGCTTCAAAAACTACATCCAAGTAAAGCTTAAAATCTTCATATTGCCAGTTTTTCCAATCAGCTTCAGTTACCATACCTGATACTTTACAATATACATTATCGCATTGAGCTAACTGTTTAACATTTTCTTCCCAAGGAGAAAGCTTTCTTTGGGCAATTAAAGGCTTTGCAATATGATCTAATACAAAGGGTTGATCTGGAAAAGCCTCAACAAATTTTACAGCTGCAGGTAGCTGCCTTTCAAAAACTAAAACATCGTAGGTTAAGCCAAAGGCTTTTAGTTTACTAATACCCTGTTGAAAGTCTGCTCTAAGTAGAAAGTCATCGTCTGGCTCATCTTGAACAACATGTCTAATTCCACAAAATTTAGTATTTTGTTGGTAATGTACTAATCTATCTTCAATATTAGTTGCTCGTAAATCCAACCATCCTACTACGCCTTTTATAAATTCATTTTGTTCTGCCAGTCCTAGTAAAAAATCATTTTCGGCTTCGGTTTGACTAGCTTGCACAGCCACACATCCATCGAAGCCTTTTTTATTGAGAACAGAGGCTAAGTTTTCAGGTAAAAAACTTTGTTTCAATACTTGCATCTCGTCATTAATCCAAGCATGGGTTGTAGGACTATAATGCCAGAAATGTTGGTGGGCATCTATTTTCATCTGTTTAAAATTTTTTTGATGTGTGAATGTTCAGAAAATTTGAATACATTCAGGAACTCACATAAATTTTAATTATTCTCTTCTGTGAATTTGAGATAATGAAAACTCATGCTTGTTTCACCATATAAAATTGGTTATAAATCAAATACTTGTTCCATCATTGCCCATTTCTCTCCCGGCTTGGCATCTTTTACCGGTTCTTGGAACTCCCCCATCAAATCTTCCCATTCTTGGCAGCGTGGGTCAAGTGTAAGGTATTTTGGTAAATCAATTTCAGGAACAAATTCGTTGGTAGTGGTCATGTACATGAAAAGTCTTCTACCTAATAAAAAAATCTTCATTTCTAAAATACCCACTTCTTTTAGTGCAGAAGTTACCTCAGGCCAAACATCACTATGATAAACCTTGTATTTCTCTATTACCTCAGGATCATCCTTTAGATTGAGGGTTTGTGCAAAAACTTTCATAATTGTAACAGAATTTTGGTTTACTTAAAAGTTAAAGACTTTTTTCAAAGTTAATAAAGCCATTGTTGCTCAATACTCTTATTATTATCCATTAAGCGTAATAAAACCTCCATCAATTGGATAAAAGCTTCCTGTAATAAAAGCCGCTTCATCAGAGCACAAATACAAAGCAAGTGCAGCCACTTCTTCCGGAGTGCCCATTCTGCCAATAGGCTGCGTAGCAGCTAGTTTCTCAAACATTTCTTGTTCTTTACCGGGATAATTTTTCGCTAAAAATCCATCTACAAATGGGGTATGAATTCTTGCAGGACCAATACAATTACAGCGGATTCTATCTTTGAGGTAATCTTGCGCTACTGAATAAGTCATAGTAAGCACAGCACCTTTGCTCATAGAATAGGCAAAACGCTCAGGGATACCTACTACCGAGGCAATAGATGCCATATTCAGTATAGTGCCTCCACCTTGTTTTTTCATCTGTTTCACGCTTTCTTGCATGCAATTGTAAATCCCTTTTATATTTACTTGATAAATACGGTCGAGATCAGCTTCGGTAGTATTTTCAACATTACCAACATGAGCAATTCCGGCATTATTAACCACAATATCGAGCTGTTTGCTTCGCGAGATAATCTTATCGAATACAGCTTTTACAGCCTCTTGCGAAGCGACATCACACGCATAAGTGTGTACTTTACCTCCACGTTCACTTATCTCTGCTTTAATTTGTTCAGCCTGCTGGATATTTAATTCCAAGATATGAACAGTGGCACCTTGTTCTGCAAAAACCTTAGAAATTGCAGCGCCAATTCCACTTCCGCCACCTGTTACTATTGCTACTTTATTAGAAAAATCGAACATAAAAATAGGGTAATTCAAACTTGAAAATCTAATATCCTAAAGTACTATTAAAATTAAATAATACCTATGAAAATACCCTCATCCTTATCTAAAGCAAAGGCAAAATTGAAACAGCACAATAATTTTTTGAAATTGGCTTCTTGGCGAGCCGATGAAGGGTTAAAAGGCGCAGCGTATTTTAATTTTTGATGAATATTTCGCGGTATTGAACTGTATTTTATTTATGATAGTATTTTTGAGGTTTAAGATATTGATTTCCTATGCAACCTTTCTTTTCAATTATACCATATTTACTTATCGCATTTTTCAGCTTATTAATAAGTTGTCAAAATAATAATTCTAAAAAAACTTATGAATTTGATTTGCAAGGCCACAGAGGTAGCCGCGGACTAATGCCAGAAAATAGCCTAGCTGCTTTTGAAAAAGCACTGGAACTTGGTGTAAATACTTTAGAGCTAGACTTAGCGGTTTCCAAAGACAGCCAACTGGTAGTATCTCATGAGCCTTGGTTTTCGGCAACTATTTGCTATGATTCTTTGAGAAATATGATAGATGAATCTGCAGAGAAGAATTACAATATCCACCAACACAACTATGCACAAATACTTAAATACGATTGCGGCAGTAAAGGAAATAGCCGTTTCCCTGAACAACAGAAAAAGGCACAAGTGAAACCTTTACTAAAAGAAGTAATTGCATTAGCAGAAAAATATACAAGTAGCAAAAACCTTCCTCCTATTGAATACAATATAGAAATCAAAACCAATATAGCAGGAGATGGAATTTATCACCCATCACCTGCTGTTTTTTCCGATTTACTACATCAATTTTTAATACAAAATTTACCTGCCGAAAGAGTAGTAGTACAAAGCTTTGACCTAAGAGTTTTACAATACTGGCATAAAAATTATCCAGCTTTCCGGCTTGCATTCTTAGTAGGTAATAAGGATAACTACGAGGAAAATCTTAAAAGCCTTGGTTTTAATCCGGCAATTTACAGCCCTGCTTACCAATTGCTTGATGCACAGAAAATAGCTGCCCTGCAAGAAGAAGGCATGAAAGTTATTCCATGGACTGTGAATGAAGTTACAGCTATGCAAAATCTTTTAGCATGGGGTGTAGATGGCATTATTACCGATTATCCAGATCGAGCCCTTCAATTTAGACCAAATAATTAGATGTATTATATCACCACATCATCTTAATTTAATAAGTAACCTCAAAGGATTGAGGCACTAATACGAAAACTTATTTATCAATATAAAAACATCTCATTTTTTATACACCTGCTTATTGGTTTCCGTCTTGTTCATTTTGTAAATGTTTTACGAGTTTATCACAAAGCTTTTCCATTTCGTCTGCCATGAACGTATCGTTAGTAGAACTACGTAAGCTGTTAGCTAGCCCACCAATAGTATCAATATAAAAGCGTTTCATCTCATCTATAGGCATATCTTTCCCCCATAAGTCAATTCTGAGGGTTTCTTTCTGAAAGTGATCCCAAATAGAAAGTGTAATCGCCTTTGCTTCTTCTAACCCTTTAGAACTTCCATCGGAGGCATTCCAGAATATTTTTTCAGGGAAGTTATCGTCATCTAATTCAATTTTAAACCTAATTTCTGAGCTTTTCATCTTTAAATTTTTATATCTTTCTTTAGCTTGCACTGCTTTGCTAAAAGACTATTTCATTAAAATTTGCACAGCAAAACTAAGCAATACACAAGAGAATATTATGAGTAGCGGACATTTTCAAGCAGCTTTCTACAAGCGATCTCTTCAAACGATTCTTTCAAGTAACTTTTTCAAATGACCCACAAAAAGTAGTTTTACATAATGTTTTTCTTTTGATATGATAATAGATTAGAGCATCACATATTTTTCATCATCATTTTAAAGATACAATAATGCTAACGCGAATTGTGAGAATGACTTTCAAAGAAACATCTGTAGCAGATTTTTTAGAAATGTTTTACAACAAAAAGGATAAAATAGGAAATTTCCCCGGATGTAAACATTTGGTACTTTTAAAAGATGCTGATATACCAAATACATTTATGACTTATAGTATCTGGGAAAATGAAGCAGCTTTAGAAAGATACAGAAAATCAGCACTTTTTAAAGAGACATGGGCTACAACAAAAAAATGGTTTGCCGAAAAACCAATTGCTTTTTCAGCAGAAGAGGTACATTTTGACTGAACTTAAAATACCATACTTAGATAACACATACAAAAAAGCCTAACTCCAGAAAAGTTAGGCTTTTTGTTCCTAGTGTCAAATTAATTTTTATAAACAACGAGAATTTTATAATAAAATTCATACGGTGTTTTTCCAAAAGTAAAATTAAAATTGATATAATGAAATTTATTTGCAATTAAATGTAAAAATATTGCTATGTAATTGGCTTATTCTAATATTTGAATTAAGTTTTTTTAGATTTTTTTTAAATAGATAGAAGGGTTATAACATTTATTATAGTTTAATAGCCATTCTCGGCTTAATTGTAACTTAATATTTAGATAGTTAGCTAAGAATCTTTAATACCTAATTATGAAAGAGAAAGTAGTGGTGATCACCGGAGGTTCTTCTGGTATAGGTAAAGCATTGGCAGAGCATTTTGGAGTAAGAGGCTCAAAGATTGTAATTACTGGAAGAAATGGAGAAGCATTAGAAAAAGCAGCTAATGAGTTGAGAGAGAAAAAAATAACCGTATTGCCAGTTATTTCTGATGTAAGCAAAGAAACAGACAACCATAATATGGCTGAGCAGGTAATCGCACATTTTGGTAAGATTGATATTCTGATAAATAATGCAGGTATAAGTATGCGAGCCTTATTTGAAGAAGTAGAATTAGATGTAGTGAAGAAGGTAATGGACATTAATTTTTTTGGAGTACTCTACGCCACGAAATATTGTTTACCTCATATTATAAAACAAAAGGGTACAGTGGTAGGTATTTCTTCTATAGCAGGCTATAGAGGGCTACCAGCAAGAACAGGCTACTCAGCATCAAAATTCGCTTTACAAGGGTTCTTAGAAGTACTCAGAACAGAAATGCTTTATAAAGGGGTAAATGTACTCACAGCATGTCCGGGTTTTACCACTTCTAATATTAGACGAGTTGCTTTAGCCGCTAACGGTAGCCAACAAGGAGAATCGCCAAGAAATGAAGCCAATATGATGAGTGCAGAAGAATGTGCAGAATATATATATAATGCCGTTAAACGGCGCAAAAAACTATTAGTGCTCACAACTTTAGGAAAATTTACAGTTTTTATGAATAAATTTTTCCCTGTACTAATGGATAAGATCACATATAAGGTAATGGCAAAAGAAGACAACACACCAATAAGCTAGGATCCATCAGTAATTATGACACCCAAAAAAATGTCACAATGACAGCATTCATTCCCTAGTAAATGCCATATTGTCTTAACCTCTGTATTAAAATGCTTAAAAATGCAGTGGCATTTATGTTGTATAATGATTCTACAGAAAACGAAATGTAAAACTTAAAATCATTAAAACAATGTCACTTATAAAATATCGCAACGGAATTAACAATCAGTTTCCAGCAGTTTCAGATATCTTCGATCAGTTTTTTGAAAGAGATTTTTTTGAAACACCATTTTCTTCTCTTAGCAGAAGTACTGTACCAGCAGTTAATATCAGCGAAAGCGACGATGCTTATACACTAGAATTAGCAGTCCCTGGTAGAAAGAAAGATGACTTTAAAGTTGAGTTAGATAATCACGTACTCTCTATTTCTGCTGAAACGAGTAATGAGAAATCAGAAAGTGATGATAAAAATAAAGTTACTAGAAGGGAATTTACCTATCAGACTTTTAAACGTTCATTCACTTTACCTGATAATGTTAATACAGAACAGGTAAAAGCTACCTATAACGAAGGTGTCCTTAAATTAGAAATTGAGAAAGTACCAGAGTTGAAACCGAAATTAATTGATATTAAGTAATCCTGTGTCGGTTTTGAACTTATGAGAAGATAAAGGGGTAATTCATTATGGGTTACCTCTTTTTATTGTAACTATAATACAGATTGCCGGGTACTAAAAGTTTAAAAAGTTTTAGTTTAGGAAAAACTTTGGAATATAAAATTTCGGGAGACGTTTTTAAATTTCAATAAAGGCAAGATGAAGCACCAAAAAGATTATTATCAAGTTTTAGGGGTTAGTAAAAGCGCTTCACAAGATGAGATAAAAAAAGCGCATAGGCGTTTAGCGAGAAAATACCACCCCGACAAAAATGCCGGAGATAAACAAGCCGAGGCAAAATTTAAAGAAATACAAGCAGCATACGATGTATTAAAAGATCCTACTAAAAGGAAAAAATATGACCAGTTTGGCGCTAACTGGGAAAACGGAGGAGATTTTTTTGGTGGAGGTAATCCTAATCCTTTTGGCGGAGCAGGTATGGATATGGACAATCTTTTTGATATGTTCGAAGGTTTTTTTGGTGGGAATAGACAAAACCCTTTTGGGCAAAGAGGGTATGCACAAAGGCATCAGATGCCTGTAAAAGGAAAAGACTTAAAAGGTACTTTAAAACTCATTTTACCTGAAGCTTATAATGGAGCTACCAAAACACTCAAATTCAATGGAAAAACACTGCGTATAAAAATAAAACCGGGGGTGAAAAATGGACAACAATTAAAAATTAAAGGCAAAGGAATGCTAGGTAAAAATGGAGGCTCACCCGGCGATTTATATATTGAAGTTCAGGTACAAGAACACCATCTTTTTACCCGAAGAGGCTACGATTTGTACTCTACTGTACATACCGATATATTTTCAGGAGTTTTGGGCGCTAAAATTATGGTAAACACTTTGAGTGGTGCAGTGGGTTTTGCAATTCCAAAAGGCTCTTCTAACGGAAGGAAATTTAGAATTAAAGGTAAAGGAATGCCTAAATACAATCAGCCAGGTAGCTTCGGAGATTTATATATTACACTCGCACTTGATACGCCTGAAAATTTAAGCCCTGAACAAGAAGAAATGTTAAGGAAATTGCAAGGGCAGTATTAATTCTTGAACAATTCAATGGTGTAATCTAACAAATTGGAATCGCCATATGCACCATGACCTGGAATTACTACCTCTGCTTCAGTATATGTTTCCTTTACCTTTTGAATAGTTGCAGGCCAAGCAATTATATTGGCATCTTCTAAATTTCCCTTTGTAGCATCAATTGACTTCACCAGACAACCGCCAAACAGTGTTTTTTCTTCTGGAAGATAGACAACTATATTGTCCCTCGTGTGGCCTTCCCCCAAAAAGCGACATTCTACTTTGCTATCTAACAAAAAGAGTTTTTCTTCAAAAATATGCTCTGGTATATTTTTACTTTTAGCATCAACCAGCTTTTGGGTAAGTTTATTTGCATAAGAAGCAATACCTTTTTTATGAAAAGCTTCTAGTCCACCCAAACAGTCTTTGTGAAAATGGCTGGCTATTACGGCTTTTATCTCCCCACCTAAATGCTTTTCAGCCCAACTAATCAATTCTTCAGCTCCTTTGTTATCCGGTGGCGTATCAACAATTACAATTTCATTATCTTTTTTATAAATCAAACCATTACAGGGATATTTCACTCCTTTGAATTCTAAATAGGAAATATGTACATATACTTGATCAGAAATTTTTTCAATTACTAAATCATCGGAGTTGTAAATTTGGGAAAGATTCTGTGCTTGTACATAAGTTATTAGCAAAATACCTATTAGTAGTAGAAAGGTTGGTTTAAAATTTTTCAATTTTATTTGATAATACTTTTGAGAAGAAATGAAGTAAGGTTTAAATTAAGGATGTGAAATTAGAAAAACTACACCTTTTATAATATTTTTTTGAGTTCATACCAAATAGCTAAGAGCCCTTTTTCTTGTTGATCATCAAGTTTACTAAGTGGAAGCCTGCAGCTTCCTACTTGCCAGCCCTCTGCCTGCATAACTGTTTTAATACCCATAGGATTAGCCCCATAAGCAAGCAGAGCTTTACAAAATTTATATACTTTGCTATTTATCTCTCTGGCCTTTATTAAATCAGATTGATTGATGCTATCCATTAAGGCTTTCATAGTTGCAGGAATAATATTCGCTGCTACAGAAACAATTCCAGCACCTCCTACTGCACCTATTGGTAAGGTAAGGGCATCATCGCCAGATAAAATACAGAAAGGTCTATTAAGGGATTTACTCAAAATATATAGCTCAGATATTTCTTCTAGGTTACCATTAGAAGCTTTCACACCTACTACATTAGCACATTCACTAGCGATATCTATGGTGGTTTCAGGACTCACATTTATGCCAGTCCTTCCGGGTATATTATACATAATTATAGGAATATCAATTTTGTTCAATTCCTGAAAATGTAACTTCAGCCCTGCAGGAGTGGGTTTATTATAATAGGGTACGACCACTAAGCTCGCATCAGCACCTGCTTTTTGAGCTTCTTCTGTGAAATGAATGGCTTCTTTAGTAGAATTAGAACCTGTACCTGCAATCACTTTTAAATCCGTGTCTTTGGCACAATTAACTACAAATTTTACTATTTGGTCGTGCTCTTTATGGGTAAGTGTTGGCGATTCCCCTGTGGTGCCACAAGGTACTATCGCAGAAGTGCCGTGCTCTGCATGGAAATGAACAAGTTTTTCGATAGTCTCAAAATCTACTTCTTGATTACTGTTATTCTTAAATGGAGAGACTAGTGCTACTATACTACCTTTCATTGATTCTATTAATTTATCTTCAAATGCTACTATGTTGAGGGAAAATCTTTACAAATTAAACCCAATCTTATTTTAGTTATGTAGTAATTTGCAAAGATATCATTTCTGTATTTTGAAACACATGATTTTTGATTTTCAAGAAGTAACTAGAGAATACTTGCTTATTGAAGCGATTAATTTTTCAAAAACGAGAAGCTTATTGTAAACCTAGTAAAGACTATTTATCCGTTTTTTCTTCTTTCTTTTTTTTAGCTTCTAAATATTTCTTCATTGTTACCGGATCGGAAGTACCCAAGTATTTTGCTGCTTTTCTTTTGTAGTAGCTTCTTTGGAAAAGATTTATATTACCGTGTGAGTAAGATACTTTAGTCATAAATACAAAAAGTATATCAACAAAACCGCACTATGATGATTTCAGAGAAATAAACTATTTTCACGATTTACCTTACATAACTCTAAGCCTTGTATCACATCACATAGACCAAAGATGATCAAAAAGTGATTTCCTAATCCATCATTACAGCTATCATTATTAAATTGTGACCATCGCTATTAATCATTAAATTTACTCATTGTATGATTAATTCCAATAGAAGTAAATGAAAGTATCATTTCAGCAGCTTTTTCTATGTGTAGGCTTAAATCTATTTTTTCATCTTCACTAAAAGGAGATAATACATAATCTACCTGTTTTCCTTTTGAGAATTCATCTCCCACTCCAAATCTTAACCGAGGATATTGCTTTCCAGAGACACACATTTCAATGTTCTTTAACCCATTATGTCCAGCGCTAGATCCTTGAGCTCTCATGCGTAATTTTCCATAAGGTAACGCAATTTCATCAACGACTACCATCATATTTTCTTTGCTGATTTTTAGTTGAGTAAGCCAGTGTTGAACGGCTTTACCACTCAAGTTCATAAAAGTGGTGGGTTTTATCATATAAATACTGCGACTCTTGTATTTAAAATGTGTAATAAATGCATGCCTATCAATTTCAAACTCTATCTTATACATGGATGCTAGGTAGTCCACTACCATGAAACCAATATTGTGTCTTGTATCTTCATATTCTTTGCCAATATTCCCAAGACCTACGATTAAATACTTCATATATAATTTATAAGATTTTTGTAATCTATCTTCAATAAGATAGCAAATATAATTACAAGCGGTTACCAGATTTAATACAATAAAATATCAGTATTCTTCAATTTATTATCTTAAAATAAAACAGATAGATTCTTACTTAGAATTTAAGGCAAAGAAAAGTGTTGAATTCTTGAAAAAATAAGATAATTTTATTTATATTAATTATTCTTGTATGATTTGGTAGGAGGCTTATACACTGTTTATCTTTTATTGTAATAGTTTATTCCATTTGTCTTTATGTTTGTATTGTTTAATGCAATGTTTCTTGCAATAGTTTATGTGGCTTTAATAGCTTTTATGCTATCAAAACCGGGTATTTCAGGACACGACAACAGTGATGATAGCGGAAATGATAGAGGGGGAGATGGTGGATGGGATGGGATTGATGACTTACCACCTTTAGATTTGCCACCAGGGGTTTTTGTGCTACCACCTGATAAAGATGATCCTTCGAGAATCCGCAAGCTAGAAGAGGATTATGCTATTTAAATTACAAAGACAAATCGGTAATGGACATCTTGTCTTTTAAATGTATTACATGTAAACCTGCCTTTTTAGCTCCTTTAATATGTTGAATACTATCGTCTATAAAAACAGTTTCTTCAGGTACTAAACTATTTTCTTCAATTACCTTTTCAAAAATACTAATATTTGGCTTTCTATCACCTACAAGGTGTGAAAAGTAGGTTTTTTCGAAAAGCATTTCCCAAGTTACCTTAGGGTGCTCTTTAGTAAGTATATTCTCTGCAGCAGTAAGGTGTAATACGTTGGTATTGCTCAATAAAAAGGTTCTTTTATTTTTGGCTTCTTGTCTTACAAAATCAATGTTTTGAGTAGGGAAACCAACTAGCATAGCATTCCAAGCGTGATCAACGGTACTATCATCCACATCAATTTCTAATATATTTCTGATATGTGTTCTAAATTCAGCAGATGTAATCTCCCCGGTCTCATAGGCAACTATAAAATCGTGTTGATATGCCTTGTTAAATAATTTTTCAAAATTATTGAAAGCAAGCCGTTCAAATGCTTTAAAGGTTTGCTGAAAGTCGAGGGGGAGAATTACACCTCCCATATCAAAAATAATATTTTTTATCTTTTGCATATTAATACTGTTCCATTTACTCTTCTACAAACAATAAAAGGGAACAAGTAGGTTAAAGTAAGTTTTGAAGCCTACTCTTGAGAATCACACCAGTGAAGCTACTACTTCAAGAAAATAATTATTCTTTATTTGAGAAAGTCTTTAAATGTAAAAAAACTTCAATACTTTTTACAAATATTTACAGGGATGCTTCAAGCACTTTTATTTTCTTCATTGCATCTTGTCTACCGGCTTCAAGTGCCATTTTATATAGATTTAAGGCTTCTATAAAAACTTCTTTTTTCTTTTCCGGAGCGAGCTTTGTCATTTTGGCTATTTGCTCTGTTGCCTCAGCTTTTTCATAGAAAGCATCTGCTTTTATTTTTGATTTTTCAACTTTTAGCATTTCAATGTTTAATTCTGCTCTGTTTAGAGCAGCTATTTTTAGTTTTAGTTGTTGCTCTATGTTAATAATCTCTTTTTTTTGTAAGTCTATCATACGAACAAGCTCCTTATTTTCTGCTTCATAGCCTGCAATTTGTTTTTTCAACTTTTTTATGATTAAATCTTTGCCAGCTAATTCCTTCCGCATTTTGCTAATAAGCCTTTGTAATGACTTATTTTCAGTATGTTGGGCAATCATCTGGTTTTCTACCTTTAGAATTTTTTGACGGGTATATTCTATAAAAGCACTGAGACCTCTTAAACGATCAATATGATCTTGGTAAGGCGTTCCCATCTCTAAGTTAAATGCTATATATGCCTCAGACTTATTAATAGAATCAATTAACATATCAACTTTATCGAGTTGATCAGAGAATTTTACAGATACTATTCTGGTATCTTCTAATTCAGCTTCTAGCTCATTTACCCTTGATTTTAATTGTTTATTTTCCGACTGTAGGCCACATGATGTTAGCCATAAGGTACTAAATAAAAGTACTGCATTTCTGAGCATGATGAAACAGAGATAATAGTTAAAAATCGGTATAGTAGTTAGTAATGTCTGATAACCAAAAGCTCCAGATGTTTATTCAGAAACACTTTTTAGTATTAGAAGGAATCAACTAAGTAAAAATTTCCCTAATTACATCATAAGGAATTTGTTAAGTACCCCTCCAAATACTTCATGCTATTAATCGCTAAAGGCGACTACATATTTATTATTTTTCTCTATTAATTAAATTTTCTGCAAAAGTTCTTAATGCTAACTTTCGATCGGGCTTAATATTTAATGATGCTAATAACGTAAAAGATTTATCGAAATAAGATTTAGCTAAGTTTTGCGCTTTTTGTTGAATATCCAGTTGATCGTAAATTGCCTTCACACTATTCACTTTTTCTTTTGGATCAACATCGTTCGGCAAAAGCCATCTTCTTAAATCTGTTAAAAGATTTCCATCAGCATCGTCCAATGCCTTTAATAATAAAAAGGTTTTTTTATTAGCGATAATATCTCCTCCTACCTGCTTACCAAACTTCTGTTGATCGCCATAGACATCTAATAAATCATCTTTTATTTGAAAACCCAAGCCTATATTTACGCCAAATTCCCTCAATATTCTAGCAGATTCACTATCACATCCACCAATTATTGCCCCTAATTCTAAGCTAAAACCTAAAAGTACAGCTGTTTTTAGCTCAATCATACCAAGGTACTCATCAATAGAAGTATGTGTTTCAGTCTCAAAGTTCATGTCTAGCTGTTGCCCTTCACAAACTTCACAAGCACATTGGTTAAATTTTTCAATTACACTATGCAGAATATTTTTATCCACATTGAGCAACAATTCATAAGCTTTTACCAACATTACATCTCCTGAAAGAATGGCAACATTTGCACTCCACTTTTCATGGACAGTCTTTCTACCTCTTCTAAGTGGTGCTTGATCCATAATATCATCATGCATGAGCGTGAAGTTATGAAATAGCTCCACTGCCAATGCTGGCTTTAGAGCTTTCTCATACTGTTCATCGTACAAATAGCAACCTAGTAAAACCAATAGTGGCCTTAAGCGTTTTCCACCTATTTCTAAGATGTATTCTAAAGGTTCATATAACTCAACAGGATGACCAGATAATGGTAAAAGCTGTAAATTTTCCTCAATTTTCTTTTGAACTAACTTATATTGAAAAAGCATACTTAGTAAAGTATAAAATATAAAAAATATCAGTTCAAAATTACGATATAAAATAATATCGAAAGTAAATTAAAAAGGAAACTAAGTATA
>JBCDJE010000027.1:0-14528 GCA_038748185.1 Bacteroidota bacterium | reverse complement strand
ACAGAGTTTTATAAATGAGTGTAAAAAAACGTTACACATTTTTATTTAAACAATACGAGTTTTATTTATAAATTACTGACTATCAAAATCTTAATATACAATGGAAAGACGTTTGGTATAGGTTAAGTAAAAATAAAGTTATGCTAAAACACTATCTTCTTACCTCATTTAGAAATTTAAGTAGACAACCTGTTTATTCTATTATTAATATCAGTGGTTTGTCTTTAGGCATAGCTTCCTGTTTATTTATTTTTCTTTTTGTTAAAAATGAGCTGAACTATGATAATTTCCACAAAGATAGTGATCGAATTTACCGAATTCTACGTCACTCATCTTTGAATGGGGACGCATATAACGTTGGCGTTACGTCAGCACCTTTTGCCCCTGCACTATTGAATGATTTTGAGCAAGATATTTCCGCAGTTTGCAGGGTACTTATTGATGAAGATTTGATACAAAGTGAAAAGGAAGAACAAATTGCACATACAGCTTTTACTGATACCAATTTTTTTAATTTTTTTTCATTTCCACTAAAACATGGAAACCCATCATTAGTATTTGAAAAACCCAACACCGCAGTTATTTCTGAAAAGTCTGCCTTATTTTATTTTGGAGAAAAAGCGCCAATTGGCAAAACCCTTCGCTATGGAAACGAAATAGATTTTACTGTTACAGGTATTTTAGACGAATTCCCCGGTAATAGCCATATTGAATTTGAAATGGTATTTTGTATTGATCCACTTAAAAATGAAGACTGGTTTAATAGCTGGTGGAATAACAATCTGTACACCTATATTAAAACTGAAGCCAATACAAATATTGCTACCTTGGAAAGCAATTTCCCTGCTTTTATGAATAAGTACTTTAGTGAAGATTATAAAGTATTAGGTAAAAGTATGGGGCTTCAAGTTGAACCGCTTTCTCAAATCTATTTTAATGATGAAACAAATTTTGATTGGGTAAAACATGGAAACATTGGTTATGTATATATCTTTAGTATCATAGGAATATTTATACTACTAATTGCTTGTATCAATTTTATGAACCTTTCCACTGCTCGTTCTTCAAAAAGGGCTAAAGAGGTAGGTGTGCGAAAAACGATGGGGGCACATAAAGGGCAACTAATCTCCCAATTTATTGGAGAGGCTTTTTTACTGACTTTGCTCGCTATTATTATTGCCTTTACATTTGTAGAAATAAGTCTTCCCTATTTCAATAGTTATTTTCAACTTGAACTGTCTGATAATTTATCAGGTAATCATATCTTATTGCCTTTACTTATTTTATTGGTTTTGGTGAGCCTTATTGCCGGAAGCTATCCCGCTTTTATGCTCTCTTCTTTCCAACCTGTAAAAGTGATGAAGGGTGAAGTTAAATCAGGTTTCCAACATGTTTTTCTTAGAAAGTTTCTGGTTATTTTACAGTTTTCTATATCTGTATTCTTGTTGGTAACCACTTTACTCATTAATCAACAAATGAAATACCTTACCGAAAAGGATTTAGGTTTTAACAAGGAACAAATCTTAACCATAGATTATAATAATAATGTTATTAGAAGAAATAAAGCCATTTTTAGCGAAAGAGGTCTACAATTACCAAACGTAGAGGCTACCACTTATACTACTGGAGAACCAGGCGGTTTTCATGATGTTACTAAGGTTGAATTTGTAGGAATAAATAAATCATTTACTTCACGTACTGCATTTACCAATTATGATTACCTCAAAACTTTCGATATTTCTTTAGTAGCCGGTAGAAATTTTACGCAACAAGCTGAAAACAACGACAGCCACCAAGCTTTCATTAACGAGGAAGCTTGTAAAAAGCTGGGATGGATGCCTGAAGAGGTATTAGGAAGAAAAGTAAAATTATTTATGACTGACTCTACTATTTGGGAAATTATCGGGGTGGTTGAAAATTATCATTTCTTATCATTAAAAGATGAAATAGAGCCAATCATTATTGCGAACACAAAAAATGGTTACCAGAGGCTTGCTGCTTTCAAATTAAACGCAGGTAATCATATGAAAACTATTGCCAGCTTGGAAAAAATATGGAAGGAATTCTCTCCTGAGTTCCCCATGAATTATAGTTTTATGGATGAAAGGCTAAATCAACATTATGGTGAGGAAATAAAACAGCAACGCGTTTTCACTTTGTTTGCTGCGATTTCTATCTTTATTGCCTGCTTAGGCATTTTTGGCCTAGCCTCTTTTACCGCTTCATTGAGAAAAAGGGAAATTGGCATCAGAAAAGTATTAGGTGCTTCGGCAGAACGCATTTCCTTTTTGCTTACTAAAGATTTCGTCGTTTTAGTAGGTATTGCTTCATTCATTGCCTGTCCATTAGGCTGGTGGTTCATCAATAACTGGCTAAAAGGGTTTGCCTACCATATAGATATTGGCATCTGGATATTTATAGCTGCAATAGGAATTACACTTCTAACTACTGCACTAACTGTTGGTCTACAAACGCTCAAAGCAGCCTTGACAAGCCCTGTAAAATCGTTAAAAGCAGATTAATATTTCTTTAAAGAATACTGCTGTCAATACTGTAACTAAATAATTGAGAGATAGCTAGTAACTATTTATTAAAATAAAATTATGTTGAAACACTATTTCCTTACTTCTTTCAGAAACTTGAGTAGACATCCTGTTTACTCTGTTATTAATGTTAGCGGTTTGTCATTGGGAATTGCCTCTTGCCTGTTTATTTATCTCTTTATAGAAAATGAATTGAGCTATGATAACTTTCATGAAGATAGTGAGAGAATTTACAGGATTTTGCGGCATGCAGCACCAAATGGAGATGAATATGATATAGGAGTTACCTCAGGACCCTATGCTCCTGCTTTACTACAAGACTTTTCGCATGATATAGCCACTACTTGCAGGGTATATAATTACGACGACTTAATACAAAGTGAAAAAGAAGAACGGTTTGAACAAATAACTTTTGTTGATACCAACTTCTTTAACTTCTTTTCTTTTCCGCTTAAATACGGAGATCCATCATTAGTATTCGAAAAACCTAATACTGCGGTTATTTCTGAAAAAACAGCCCTCTTTTACTTTGGAGAAAAAGCCCCTATTGGCAAAACACTGCGATTTGGCACTGAAACAGATTTTACCATCACTGGTATATTAGACGAACTACCTGGTAATAGTCACCTTCAATTTGAGCTGGTTTTTTGTAATGATATTTTCAAAAACGAAGAGTGGTTCAACGGTTGGTGGAATAACGGTTTATATACTTATATAAAAACCGAACCTAATACAAATATTGCCAACTTAGAAAATCAATTCCCTGCTTTTATGGATAAATATTTAGGGAAGGATTTTAAACAAATGGGGCTTAGTATAGGAATAAAAGCCGAACCTTTTTCTCAAATCTATTTTAATAATAAAACCAAAGCAGATTGGGTAAAACATGGAAACATTGGCTATGTATATATTTTTAGTGCTATCGGAATATTTATATTGCTTATTGCCTGTATCAACTTTATGAATCTTTCTACTGCCCGCTCTTCAAAAAGGGCCAAAGAGGTGGGCGTTAGAAAAACGATGGGGGCATACAAAGGGCAATTAATATTTCAATTTATTGGAGAAGCTTTTTTGCTAACGTTATTCGCTATTATTATAGCTTTCACCTTTGTAGAAGTAAGCCTTTCTTATTTTAATAGTTACTTTCAACTCAATTTACCTGAAAACTTATCAAGCACTAATATCTTATTGCCTTTACTTGCATTATTGGTTCTAGTGAGTCTTATTGCCGGAAGTTATCCTGCTTTCATGCTCTCTTCTTTTCAACCCACTCAAGTAATGAAAGGCGAGGTAAAATCAGGATTTCAACATGTTTTCCTTAGAAGGTTTCTGGTTGTATTACAGTTTTCTATCTCTGTATTCCTTTTGGTAACCACATTACTAATTGGAAAACAAATGAGCTACCTTTCAGAAAAGGATTTAGGTTTTGATAAAGATCAAGTATTAACTATTGATTTTAATAATAGTGGCATCATTGATAACAAAGTTTTATTTGCTGAAAGAGCTTTACAACTACCAGAAGTAATATCAGTAACAAATGCCAGTGGAGAACCCGGTGGTTTCCATGATGTTTCCCCGATTGATTTTGTCGGAATAGATAAATCAATTAATTGTAGGACCGTATTTGCCAATTACCAATATCTCGAAACTTTCGATATTTCATTAGTAGCTGGTAGAAATTTTACCCAACAAGCAGAAAATAACAATGCCCACCTAGTTATGCTTAATGAAACTGCTTGTAAAAAGTTAGGCTGGAAACCAGAAGAAGTATTAGGTAGAAAAGTAAATTTATTCATCTATGAGTATAATGATTCAATCACTTGGGAAGTCACTGGAGTAATAGAAGACTATCATTTCCTCTCATTAAAAGATAAAATTGAACCCCTTATTATTGGAAATATAAAAGATGGTGACCAAAGAATGGCAGCCTTTAAATTAAAGGCAGGCAATCACAAGGAAACCATTGCCCATCTGGAAAAAATATGGAAAGAGTTTTCTCCTGAATTCCCTATGAATCATAACTTTCTTGATAACCAACTAAATCAACAATACGCTAATGAAGCAACACAACATCGGATTTTCACCCTGTTTGCTTCCATTTCTATTTTCATTGCGTGCTTAGGCATATTTGGCTTAGCTTCTTTTACAGCTTCGCTAAGAAAAAAAGAGATTGGTATTAGAAAAGTATTGGGTGCTTCTGCTAAACGCATTTCCTTTTTACTCACTAAAGATTTCATTATACTAGTAGGAATTGCTTCACTGGTTGCTTGCCCTGTAGGTTGGTGGTTTATCAAAAACTGGCTACAATCATTTGCCTATCGCATTGATATTGGTATCTGGGTTTTTGCATCTGCCATCGGAATCACACTCATAACTGCTTCATTAACAGTTGGCTTACAAACACTCAAAGCTGCTCTGGCAAGCCCTGTAAAGTCGCTTAAAGCAGAATAATATACTATTAAATAAATTAATCATGTGGAAAAACTATCTGAAAACATCGATAAGAAACCTTCTCAATAACAAAACATACACTGTAACTAACATTTCAGGGTTGAGCTTGGGTATAGTTACCTGCATCATGATTGCATTATTTGTATGGGATGAAAAGCAATTCGATACCTTTGTACCTCAAAATGAAAAAATTTTCAGAACCTATAACATAGTTTCCAAAGAGTCAGGAGAATCTAAAATGGCAATAGTCTCTCCTATGTTCAAAGATGTTTTGCAAAATAATTTTCCGGAGGTGGATACTGCTATAAGAATCATCAATTACTTTGGAAAAGCAGTTTTCAAAAAAGACAACAATATTTTTTATGAAGATCAAGGTATTTATGTAGAAGCACAGTTTTTAAATTTTTTCGGACTTAAATTATTAAGCGGCGATTCCAATACAGCCTTAAGCGCAATAAATACGATTGTACTCAACCGAAAGCTTGCAGAAAAGTATTTTCCAGGTATTGATCCTGTTGGAAAAATACTGGAGATAGAAGGTAAGCAAATGGAGGTTACAGGAGTGTTGGCTGATTTTTCAGGAAATTTTCACTTACCCATAGGATTCCTCATTTCATTTTCTACTGTAGAAGCTTTGATTAAACCAGAAAGAATGCAACATTGGAATTGGCAACAATTCTATACATACATCAAATTGGCAGATGGCGCAACAATTGATAATTTACAAGAAAAATTTCAATCTTACATTCGAAAAGAAGTTCATCCGATTCTCAAGGAAAGGGGATTTACTTATCTGCCTTATTTTCAGAATCTCAAAGATATACATTTACATTCCTATGATTTTGAATGGGAAATTGCTAACCGAGGAAATGGCTACTACGTTGAGGCACTTAGTGTGGTAGCTATATTTATCATGCTTTTAGCTTGTATAAATTTCATTAATCTTACTACTGCTCAATCTGTTAAAAGAGCCAAAGAAGTTGGTATACGCAAATCAGCCGGTGCACACAGAAAACAATTAATTTTTCAATTTCTATCTGAATCATTTTTACTAGTACTATTATCGGTAATTATCGGTGGTTTTCTTATTGAGATACTTATACCTTATATGAATGTTTTCACTGATAAACAATTGTATTTCAATCCTTTTGCATCAGTGGGAATTACCTCCTCATTCTTGAGTTTTATCATAACTATCACTTTACTTTCGGGCTTTTATCCGGCTATCATTATATCAGGTTATGCTCCCCTAACAGCCTTAAAAGAATATAGAGGTAGTGGTCCTAGGGCAAACCAACTTAGAAAAGGACTTGTAATCTTCCAGTTTAGCATCTCCACACTTATGATCATAGGAACTTGTATTATTTATAAGCAACTCAACTTTCTTCAAAAAAAAGACTATGGTTTTGAAAAGAACCAGTTAGTGAAATTTAATATAGAAGGCGAAAAAATGCAGGAAAATTTAGCATCCTTTAAAGATAAGATGTTACAACAGACCGGTGTACAGGAGATAACTGCTTGTTATGGAATTCCGGGGGGTATTGTAGCCGGAGATGGGATTACCATTAGCAAAACAGGAGAAGCCATGCCTGTTAATCTATTTACTGTCGATCATGAATATATCAAAACTTTAGGCATTCAAATAATTGCTGGGAGAGATTTTGATAGAAATATCATAACAGACTCAACAGAAGCTTTTATTATTAATGAAACCGCAGTAAAAAACCTTGGTTTTGAAACTCCTGAAAAAGCCTTAGGCAGAGGCCTTAACTGGGCAGTTTGGTGGGCAGAGGAAGGAACATATAAACGGGGTAAAATAATTGGAGTAGTAAAAGATTTTCATTACAAAAGTTTACATCAAGACGTTCAAACAGCAGTATTACAAATCTTTCCGAAGGCTTACAGGTCTTTTGTAGTCAAAATAGATGCAAAAAGTACTATTCCAGAAACTCTTAAAAAGATGAAAAGTGTTTGGGAGTCATACGAAGCTGAAAAACCTTTTGATTACCATTTTATAGATGCTTCATTTGATAAAGCTTATCGTGCTGAACAAAAACTCGGACAACTATTTATCATATTTTCAATTGTATCGGTATTAATCGCTTGTTTCGGATTATTTGGGCTTATTGCCTTTAGCACAGCGGAAAAAAGAAAGGAAATTAGTATCAGAAAGGTTTTAGGGGCAAGGAGTTTCCATATCATCTTCCTATTACTGGCAAACTACAGCCGACTTATTCTAATTGCTGCATGCGCAGTCTTGCCAGTGGGATATTACCTTGCCAAAAATTGGCTCAACGAATTCGCTTATAAGATAACACTAAGTACAAGTATTTTTATTATTCCTATTGTATTGATTATTGTAATTGCTTGGCTTACTATAGCATTTCATGCTATTAAAGCAGCTTTTGAAAGACCTGTAAATTCACTTCGATCCGAGTAAATAAACCTATCACTATGTTCAAAAATTATTTCATTGTTCTTTGGAGAAATACTATTAGAAACCAAGTTTTTTCTATGGTGAATTTACTTGGGCTATCTGTGGGAATGGCAGCTTGTTTACTGTTATTAATCTATATTTCAGATGAACTCAGTTACGACCAATTCCATGAGAAAGGAAACAGAATTTACAGGATTACCGAAAGTTTTAAAAACGGAGATAGCTATACAACTACAGCTATGACACCTTACCTCATCGCTGCATCAGTCACTAATGAACTGGCAGCCGTTGAATCTTACTTCCGTTTTGACTGCAATGTAGGTCAATTGATGGTAGAAAGAGGAGATAAAAAAATTTTAGAGAAAGGAAATATCGGTTTTAACGATTCTACTTTCTTTCATTTCTTTTCAATAAATCTTTTACAAGGTGATTCTATAGCAGCTTTATCAGGCCCGAATAAAATGGTAATCAGCGAATCGGCTGCCAGAAAGTATTTTGGTGATGAAGTTGCTCTAGGCGAAACCCTCACCCTTCGCAATCCTTTTGATGGTATCCATTTAGATGTAGAGATTACCGGTATTATGGAAGACATGCCCCGTAATTCCCATTTCTTTAGAGAATTTCTTATTTCCATGTCTACATCCAACCTTATTTTTAAAGGTGGGGTAAGGGAAAAACAGTGGGGATGGACTTCTGTTTATTCTTATATCATGCTGGCACCTGGGCACGCTATCGAGGAAGTAGAGAGTCAACTAGAAAGCATTAAAAAGAAATATGCACCAGAAAACTTTCATGAATGGGCTTACTTCGGTGTGCAAGCCATGCCGGAGATTCACCTGTATTCAAAAGTAAAATTTGATATGAATACCATTGGTGATATCGATTATATTTATATTTTTTTAATAGTCGCAGCTTTTATCATACTCATTGCGGCAATCAATTATATGAATTTAGCGACTGCAAGGGCTGTAAAAAGAGCCAGAGAAGTAGGTATGCGCAAAGTTATGGGCGCTCAAAAAAGACAACTCATATTTCAGTTTCTCACTGAGTCGTTATTTTTAACCCTATTTGCATTTATTATTGCAGGCTTCCTAGCTGAAATCTCTCTGCCTTTCTTCAATAAACTAGCTGATAAAAACCTGGATATCAGTTACCTCAACCATCCTGAATATCTTTATTGGTTCTTCTCATTGGCTATTGTAATAGGTTTACTGTCCGGTAGTTATCCGGCATTAATTCTTTCTAACTACCAACCTGTAAGCGTTTTAAAAGGAAGCAATTCCAGTACAGGCAAAAAGAGTGTGTATCTCAGAAAGGGTTTGGTCATTTTCCAATTTACCATCTCTATTACACTCATCATTTGTACCATTATTATTTACAGCCAATGGGAGTTTATGCGAGATAAAAAATTAGGACTTAATACTGAGAAGATCATTAATATTCCGGTAACCAATCAGGAAGTGAGAAATAACTATCGCATATTTAAACAAGAATTACTAACGCATTCGGGTATTGCTGAGGTAACAGCGATGAATAAACGGTTGACTAACCGATTTGTAAATTACAATATTTTTAAATACAAAGGATTTGATCAAGATTTCACCCTCCCATTTGGTGCAGTAGATGAAGATTTTTTTAAAACTTTTGATGTAGAAATTATTGCCGGAAGGGATTTTATGGATTATGCAACAGATTCTAATCGTGCAGTTATCATCAATGAAACCGCAGCAAAAATACTAGGTAAAACGCCAGAAGAAGCAATAGGTACTATAATGAATTTTAATGAAAATTATAAACCTGCCATTGTGGGTGTTGCCAAAGATTTTCATTTCGAATCGCTGCATAACGAGATTATACCTATGTTTTTTTACCATACGAAAGATTTTTATGGAAATATAGCCGTAAGAGTTGCTGGAAGCGAATTAGATGCTACCCTCGCTCATATTGAAAAAAATTGGAAAAAGTTCAATCCTATTACTCCTTTTAAATTTGAGTTTATGGAAGCTGAAATAGAACAAGCTTATAAAAGTGAAGAAAGATTCTTTGAGGTTTTTAGTGTTTTTGCAGGACTCGCTATCCTCATTGCTTGTTTAGGCATTTTTGGACTGGCTACATTTACTGCTGTACAAAAGAAGAAAGAAATAGGAATTAGAAAAGTATTGGGTGCAAGTGTAACCAGAGTTGCTTTATTGCTTTCCAATGAATTTACCAAGTTGGTACTTCTCGCCAATATTTTGGCTTGGCCTGTGGCATGGTGGCTTATGCATACTTGGCTGCAAAGTTTTGCTTACCACGTTGAAATCAATATTTCTATTTTTATAGTAGGTACGCTGCTCTCATTAGCAGTTGCCTTACTCACTGTATCGTTTCAAGCAGTAAAAGCTGCTTTAGCCAACCCAGTAAACTCACTACAAGCTAATTAATTTTTAAAATCATGGTTCGCAATTTTTTTGTCATTGCTTTTAGACATATTTTACGGAATCGGTTATTTACTTTCATCAATATTTTTGGACTAGCATTGGGCATTGCCTGTGTAAGCATCATTATGGTCTACGTGCATTTTGAGCTTAGCTACGACCGTTTCCATCAATCTGCCGAAAATATTTATCGAGTAGCTTGGTTTGGTAGTGGAGACTCCCCACAAACCCGTACACCGCACCCAATGGCCGAAGCTATGGTAAATGACTTTCCCGAGGTAAAAGCTGCAGTAAGTATGACTCCTATATGGGGGCCTGGGCTCATCAAAGAAACTTTCACTGTAAATAACCCCGAGAATGATGTCTGGTTTGAAGAAAAAGAGGTACTAGCAGTAGATAGCAGTTTTTTTGAAGTATTTTCTTTTGAATTAATTATAGGAGATAAAGAAAGCGTACTTAAAAGACCTGACGTTGTATTAATTACTGAATCTATCGCAGCTAAGTATTTTGGAGAAAATTGGAGAGTAGATAACCCATTAGGAAAACTACTAGCAGCCAATACACCCGATGATGTAGTTGAAATCGGAGGAATTATAAAAGATCCGCCAAAGGCATCACATTTCCATTTTGATTTTCTCATTTCTTACGAAAGATTGAAAGCTGAAAATCCTGATGCGCCATTTTTTCAATGGGGTGACTTCGGTCATTTCAACTATGTTCGTTTAGAAGAAGATACTGATGCAGAAGCACTTGAAAGAAAGTTATTTGAGTGGGTTGCTCCACACATCAATGCAGATAAAGAAACTGTTGCCTACTTTAATGCACGCCCCAATGCAGGTTTTCAACTACAGCGAATTACCGATATTCACTTACACTCTCAAATCCGTTGGGAACTAGAAGCCAATGGAAATATAGCTTATGTCTACATTATGTCGGCTGCAGCACTTTTTATCCTTATTATTGCTGCCTTTAACTTTATGAACCTGACTACGGCTCAATCTGCCAACCGCTCTAAGGAGATAGGAATTAGAAAATCTTTGGGAGCCAGGCCAAAACAAGTCCGTTTTCAATTTATTTTTGAGACTACCTTACTTGCTGTCGTTGCTGTGCTTACAGGTGGGTTCATTGCTGAAATTACACTGCCTTTTTTTGAAAATATAACAGGTAATACATTAAACAGTGAATTACTTTATAGTCCCTCATTTATTATTGCTTTCATTAGTATTATTTTATTACTCGGTTTATTAGCTGGTTTATACCCTGCCTTTTTTCTTTCATCCTTAAATATAAGAAAGGTGCTAAAAGGAGAGTTTGTATCGGGTAAAAATGGTAATACTTTTAGAAGGACTTTGGTTATTTTGCAATTTGGCATTGCTATGATCCTCATTACCGGTAATCTCGTAATCTTTGAGCAACTGCAATTCATACAAAATAAGCCGCTTGGTTTTAATAAAGAGGCGAAAGTTTTACTACCCATGATGGAAGGTGCCATGCGAGATAAATATCCTACTTTAGAAAAGGAGCTTTTGCGATTGCCCGGCATTAAAGATGTAGCTGCTATATCAAACATTCCGGGTGGTCAATTTAACCAGAACCCACTGTATGCACTCAACCAACCTGAAAACAGGATTGATGCAATAGAAATGAGTGGAAGTCATGATTATTTGAAACTCATGAATGTACAATTAGTAGCAGGGCGTTATTTTAACCGACTAGCGCTTACCGATACTGCTGAAGCATTTATTATTAATGAGGAAGCAGTAAAATCTCTTAATCTCAAAACACCCATTGGAGCTGAATTGGCACTCGAAAGAGATGGAGAAATGATTAAAGGTACAGTAATCGGCGTTACTAAAAATTTCCATTACCAATCTTTGCATACACCCATAAGACCGGTTTTAGTGATGTTGCGACCTTTGTATAATCACCTAGTCATTAACATGGAAACAGGTCAATTCAATGATAAAATGAAAGCTATTAAAACTATTTGGCAAGAGTATGCAGGTAATTTCCAGTTTTCTTACCATTTCCTCGATGATAACATTACTGCTCAATACCGAGCTGAAAATATTACCGCAAAAATTTTCAGTTTCTTTTCTGTAATTGCTATTGTAATTGCTTGTTTAGGTTTATTTAGTATGGCTGCTATTAATATGGCAAGAAAGCAAAAAGAGATTGGCGTAAGGAAGGTGTTAGGTGCTTCCAGCTTCCGTATTCTATTTTTATTAATTAGCGATTTTAGTAAACCCATTTTTGTTGCTTTACTCCTTGCCATCCCTTTAGCTTGGTGGATGATGGATAACTGGCTACAGAATTTCACTTATCATATAGAAATACAGGCTCAACTTTTTATACTATCAGGTTTTCTAGTAATTCTTGTTGCCTGGCTTACCATTTCATGGTTACTTACGAAAACGGTTTCTACTAATCCGGTGGAAGCTTTGAAGAATGAGTGATTGTATCCGTCATTTCGAATATTGCACAGCTTTGTGAAGGGCGCTTGTAAGGTCGCTTGAAAAGGCGCCTGCAAGGAATCTGCATCATTATCCCCTTCATTCGAACGAAATAAAGAAATCTGTTGGACTATAGGAGGTAGATTCTTTCTTCAAAAAATCTAAAAGATTTTTTTATCGGAATGATGAGAGTAGTAGAGCAAGGAATTTTTTTGGTTCGTTTCAACCTTGCTTTTCAAGCCAAAGGTTTCTCACTCTGCCATTAGAGACTAAAATACCTGTAACTTTTCCTTTTTTATTTCTTTGGAACTTCACCATATTAAATGGCCAATTACCTTTTAAGACATCCTTTTTAATTCTTTTCATTTTAAAATCTCCGTGCCGAATGTGGTGCCAGAAAAGTGTATCATTTTTTAGGGAAATGGTATAGCTTGTTTCTAATTCAGGGCTGTAGAATTTTCCGGTATACGCAGCCAATTCATCTTTTGTGGAAGCAATTGGCTCAAAGCTGTATGAGGTAATTGGAGATGGTCCATCTACAGTGATGGTCATCGTTTTATTTTTTCCTAAGCCAAATGTTACTTTAATATCTTTTGATGTGCCCAAAATTTGGAATTCATTTTCACCAGTAGGTATAAGTGAATTTTCACTATCATCTGCTCGAATATATCGCAAAGTATCATTATTGAAATAAACTTTTTGAACAAAATTGCTTTTGTCATTCCAGTAAGTCCCTTCGTATTTTTTTAATGCTTCTTTTGAAATTTTGATTGGCTTAAGAGCACCAGGAAGCATATCCATTGCTTTATCTTTAGTTTCTCCAAGTATTACCTCAGCAATTGCTCTTGATTTCTGTCCGGGCGATGCAGAGGAAAAATTGGTAAGAATTACTATGCTTAATGCTTCTTCGGGAAAGGAAATTACATTAGAGCGAAATCCACCAATCGCTCCACCGTGTCCAACGCTTTTGATGCCATTAAAATCACCTATTCCTACACCAAAAGCATAAGTATTTTCTTCTCCATTATTGAATTTATCGAGGGTTTGTAGCATTTTGAAATGGGCTTCCCAACCCGATTGTGGTTTGTAGAAGTTAGCCATCCACTTAAGTAAATCACCTACCGTAGCATGCATATTGCCAGAGCCAACATATCCCCAATACTCTACTGCTCGCTTAAATCCCCTTTTTTGTGAACCATAGTAGGAGGTGGCATTTTGAGGTACTACGCGATTGTAGATATCTTCAACATAGGTATCAATCATTCCAAGTGGTTCAAATACTGACTTTTTCATCCAATCTGTAAACTTTTCGCTTGTGACTGTTTCAATAATTTTTGCCATGTACATAAACCCCGTATTGCAATACAAATATTCATCACCGGGTGTAAAGTTTAAATCACGCTGATTAGCCATGATTCTATACAAATCTGCATTAGTTCTGGTATCATCATCCCTCCAACCAGCCAGTTCAAGTAAAGCGTGTAAGCTTCTCAGCCCACTGGTGTGATGCAGTAAATGCCGAATGGTAATGGATTCTTCAAAATCAGGTAATTCAGGAATGTACTTCTTTATGTTATCATCTACAGAAAGTTTACCCTCAATGTCGAGGAGTACAATTCCCATTGCTGTGAACTGCTTGGAAACTGAGGCAGTATTGAATAGGGTACTCGTAGTATTCGGCACAAGAAATTCTAAACTTGCAAGCCCATACGCTTTTTGAAATATTATTTCATCATTTTTCATTATCCCCACAACCCCTCCCGGATGATTAGGGGAATTCCAGGCAAGAAATAAACTATCGATTTTTTGATATTGAGTCTGGTTTAACTGGGCGCTTACACTTTTTTCTATGAATAGTAAAAGCAGCAGCAGTAAGATTTTAGCATTCATCTGGTAGAATGATTAGATAAAGTAGGTGAATTTTTCAAGTTAGTAGTTGGGGAAAGGCAAAGTGAAATTTCTCCCTATTTTCTAATGTAGCAAATCCGCGCTTTACTTTCAAATAGTGTTTTAAGGATTCATTATATCTTTATTACCTCCATTTGTTAAAATGATGTAGCAATAAGAGGTCGATTTTCAATTATTTCTCTGGGTTGTTATGGATAATCTCATCCAATAAATCCATTACCTCTTCATTTACTTCTTGTTTGTGTTTGCTATAAAAGTACTGTTTAAATAGGTCTTTTATATTCCCTGTTACATCTAGCGATTGCTGCTCAATAGTTGT
>JBCDJE010000026.1:0-14613 GCA_038748185.1 Bacteroidota bacterium | reverse complement strand
TGACAACATGACTAAAAAGCTGATTGTGAAGTATAAAGCAAAAAAGATAAGTGCAGATTTAATTAGACAGGTTATAGCTTATAGGGGATATGATGCAGATAATTTATCAGCAGATGAAAATGCCTATAAAGTCCTTCCAAAGACTTGTAAAGCCCCTGTTCTCGAAGTATCTGTTAATTAGACAGTAAGATATTCTCATAAAAAAGGCAATGTTTGTACAAGCATTGTCTTTTCTTATGCTATAATTGAAACTAAATCAATAACACCGCTCTTTTTAAGACAATTAAGCAGCGAATTTTGCGATTTAATTGAAAGCATATATGTTTTGAAGGGTAATATTTGCCTGATTTTTGTCAAAGGCTTATTTTTTTAACTTATAGTATTAATATGAAAAAAGGTCATTTTTTTCTAATTCTGATTTTTTTTACGTTTCATTTTCCAAATCTTACTGCACAAAAAATCTCTAAAAAGGCACGTAAGCTTTACCAAGAAGCTAGAGAAGCGGCTGCTAATAGAAATTTTAATAAAGCAATTAGCAACATGCAAAAAGCAGTAAATACAGCTCCTGAATTTGCAGAAGCACACAGAGATTTAGCTATTTACTATTTTTCTTTACGTGACATAAGTAATGCTAGAACACATTACCAAGCCGCTGCAGACCTTCAGCCAAATGACAGAGCATTTGCACCAGTTTATATTAGGTTGGCCGAGTTTAATATTTCGGAAGGTAAATATGAATCGGCACTAAAATATGCTAAAACATTTTTAGGCACAAACCCAAGTGCACGTTTTGTAAATGATATAAAGTTAGCCAATCATATCATATTATCAGCTGAATATGCTTTAGAAGCTATAAAGTATCCCGTAGAATTTAAGTCTGTACCCTTACCTGCTTCGGTAAATAAATTACAGCAACAATATTTTCCTACATTAACTGCCGATAGACAAATGATGATTTTTACCGGTAGGTCAGGTGATAATGAAGATATTTATGAAGTGTATTATAAAGATGGAAAATGGCAAGAGCCTCAAATAGTAGAAGAATTAAGTACAAAAAAAAACGAAGGAACTTGTAGCATTTCTGCTGATGGTAAAACCTTGATTTTTACCGCCTGTATGGGAAATAGCGATAGGAAAGTATATGGGAAGTGCGACCTGTTTATCAGTTACAAAACCGGAGATAAATGGAGTAAACCTGAAAATATGGGAAGAAATATCAATACTAAAGGTTGGGAGTCACAACCCGCACTTTCTGCCGATGGGAGAGCCATTTATTTCATCTCTGACAGGGGTGGGGGAGTTGGACAGAATGATATTTGGATGAGTAAAAAAGATAAGGAAGGAAATTGGTTACCTGCTGTAAATCTAGGTAAACCCATTAATACACCCTTAAATGAGGTTTCCCCTTTTATTCATACCAATGGGAAAACACTTTTCTTTTCTTCGCGAGGGCACAAAGGTTTTTGGGGGTATGATTTATTTAAAGCTGAAAAAGACAAAGAAGGAAACTGGCAAACCCCTGAAAATTTAGGCTATCCGATCAACGATTTCCACGACCAAGTTTCTTTGTTCATCACGGCAGATGGTAAAAAAGGATACTACTCAAACGAGAAACAAAAAGCACCAAGACAGTTGGTTAGCACCCTATATACTTTCGACATTCCCGAAGAAATACGAATTAAAGAAACAAGTGATGTAGTAAAAGGAAAAGTATTCGATATACAAACTAAGGATGCTTTAAAAGCTACTATTGAGTTGACTGATATTGGGAGTAATGAGGTAATTTCAGTTATAAATTCAGATGAAGAGAACGGTGAATATATGATGGTTCTTACTGAAGGAGCCGAATACGCCCTACATATAAATAGAGAAGGATATTTGTATAAGAGTTTAACTTTTAATTACAAAGAGCAAAAAGAAGCACAAGAAATTTATCTTGATATTCCCTTAGAACCAATTACTACTGGCTCAAAAGTAACATTGAATAATATCTTCTTTGAATCAGGTTCATATAGCCTCTTACCAAAATCTAAAACAGAGCTTGACAAGTTGGTAGCATTTATGCAAGAAAATGGAACAATGAAAATTGAAATAGCTGGTCATACCGACGATGTAGGCTCCGATGATGCTAATAAGAAGCTTTCTCAGAATAGGGCGAATTCAGTAGTAGAATACCTTACTAAAGAAGGAATTGAAGAGACAAGGTTATCGGCGCTTGGTTATGGTGAAACCCAACCAGTAGCTGCCAACGATACTGATGAAAATAGAGCAATCAACAGGAGGATTGAGTTTAAGATATTATAAAAGACATTTGTTGATGTAAAGTTAGCTAGTGATTATTTGAAGACTTTCTATTAGCTAGTTACTTTCAGGCTAAAATAAATCATTTACTTTTCATTAGTAAATGCGATTGCATCTTTACGACAAGATCTTCTTTAGGTGAGGATATGTATATGAAATTTAAGCAAAGCTTTAAATTAATTCTTCACAAACCTTTTATCTCAATGCTATTTTAGAAATAAGTTTTAACGTTTTCAGGTACGCATTTAAAAAATAGTCTCTGAGTCTCTACCATTCATCATTGTCTTTTCAAACTTGAAATTATTTTCTTTGGCGTTTCGCATAGGCTTTTGCTAGTTTTAATAAATTTACTTTCAGCTTAATTTGAAAGCTACTGAACTATAATTTATTGAAACTATACTCCCTATGAAACAATTTTTTACACATGTAATCCTATTGTGCTTTTGCTTAGTATTTTTTAGTTGGCAAAAAACAACCGCTTTTAGTAATGATAGATATGATATTTTAACTTTTAAGCTTTCCCATCAAGATTCTACTAAACAAGACTCTACCAAAACTAAAAAAGAAGAAAAAAAGAAAAGCCTCCCTTTAAAACCTGAAAGAAGTATTTCATTTAAAACAACAGAGGGTACGTGGATCTCTCTAGATGTAAGCCCCTCAGGCGATAGCATTGTTTTCGATCTTATGGGTGATATTTTTATAATGCCTTTTATTGGTGGTAAAACTCGAACTGTTACTACAGGGATGCCTTATGATGTGCATCCGAGATACAGCCCTGATGGGAAAAGTATTGTTTTTGTTTCCGATTCAAGTGGGTCGGATAATATATGGACATTGGAATTAGCGACTAATAAGCGTAAACAAATTACAAAGGATAAGAATCAGTATTATTTCTCAGCTGACTGGAGTCCGGATGGTAAATATATAGTTGGTGCAAAAGGAAGACGTAATATCAAATTGCATCTTTATCATAAAGATGGAGGTGGTGGTATTCAACTTATTGAAAAACCAGATAATCTAAAAACTACTGATCCTGCTTTTAGTGCTGATGGCAGTAAGATATATTTCTCTCAACGAAACAGTGCTTGGAATTACAATGCACAATTACCACAATACCAAGTTGGTTGTTATAACTTGGAGAATGGAGAAATGAGTAAAGTCACATCACGCTACGGTTCCGCTTTTACCCCAACACTTTCGCCTGATGGAAAATGGATGGTTTTTGGTACCAGATTCGAAGATGAAACAGGACTTATATTAAGAAGTATGGAGAATGGAGATGAAGTATGGTTGGCATATCCTGTGCAACGTGATGAGCAAGAATCTATAGCACCTTTAGGAGTACTTCCAGCAATGTCTTTTACACCTGATAGTAAATTTCTAGTGGCTTCTTATGGTGGTAAGATTTACAAAATTGCTTTAGAGGACAAAACAGCAACTGAAATCCCTTTTGAAACAAACCTCAATTTAACTTTAGGCCCAAGGCTCGAATTTAAATTCCCTATAGAAGATACAGCAGATATGTTGGCTACTCAAATAAGAGATGCTGTTCCCTCACCCGATGGTTCAAAAATTACTTTTACAGCCTTAAACAAGCTTTACATAATGGATTTAGCAGGGGGTAATCCCACTAGATTAAGTGATAAAGATGTCACTGAAGCACAACCGGTTTGGTCTCCCGATGGGCAATGGATAGTTTATGCTACTTGGTCTAATGAGGGTGGGCATCTATATAAAGTGAATACTTCAGGAAAACCAAAGCCTGTTCAACTTACAAAAACTGCAGCGCTTTACAGTAATCCCGCTTGGTCTTATAATTCTAACAGAATTGCTTTTACGCGGGGTTCAGCACAGGTATACAAAGATTCTTATGATCCTTTTGCCTTTGGCACTACAGAAGATCTTTGTTGGATAAATACCGATGGAGGTGAAGTACAGTTTATCGCTAAAAGTAATGGACGTTCTAACCCACACTTTGTAAAAGACGATGATAGAATTTATCTCAATAATTTTGAAAAAGGACTGGTTTCAATTAGGTGGGATGGTACTGATGAAAAAGAACACATAAGTATTACAGGGATCACTACTTACGGTTCATTACACGATATTATCGATAGTCATAATCACCAAACGCCTAGTTTACTTCCCCAAGAAATGAGTATGATGGAGCGGAATAAACCTTCAAAAGCAGGGCAGATAATTATGGCTCCTGAAGGTGATCAGGCATTGGCGAAAATCAACAACGATATATATGTAGTAACTGTACCAAAGGTGGGCAAAACGCCAAAAATATCTGTTTCTAGTCCTGAGAGTGCTGCTTTTCCTGCAAAAAAATTGACAGAAATCGGAGGTGAATTTCCAGCTTGGTCGGCTGATGGAAAAAAAGTGCATTGGTCTTTAGGCAACGGGTATTTTATATATAATCTCAATGATGCTAAAACCTTTGAAGATTCTGTTAAGGCAGCAAAAAAAGAAGCAGAAAAGTTAAAGAAGGAAAACGAAGACGAAGAGGAAAAGAAAGAAGCGGAGAAAACAGATAAGGATAAAGAAAAGGAAAAATATGAGGCAGCAGAGTATAAAGTTAAAATTCCTTTTAAAAAGGATATACCAAAGGGAATTGCTTTATTGCAAAGTGCTAGGCTAATTACTATGAATGGTGATGAGGTGATAGAAAATGGAGATATCCTCATAGAAAATAACCGAATAAAAGCAGTAGGAGCAAGTGGTAGTTTAATCGTTCCGAAAAATGCACAAGTAATTGATTTGAAAGGTAAGACAGTGATGCCAGGTTTTGTTGATACACATGCACACATGTGGCCTAACTGGGGTATTCATAAAACCCAAGTATGGATGTATGCAGCAAATCTTGCGTATGGTGTTACTACTACCCGTGATCCGCAAACAGCTACTACCGATGTGCTCACTTATGCCGATATGGTAGAAGCGGGAGATTTGTATGGACCAAGGGTATACTCTACCGGACCAGGTGTAGGATTTTGGGCTTATAATATAAAAGACCTTGAACACGCCAAGAAAGTATTAAAGCAATACAGTGAGTACTATAATACCAAGACCATAAAAATGTACCTCACAGGAAATCGCCAACAAAGACAATGGATTATTATGGCTGCCAAGGAACAAGGGTTAATGCCCACTACAGAAGGGGGACTGGATTTTAAATTGAATATGACACAGCTACTGGATGGCTATCCCGGGCATGAACATGCGCTACCTATCTATCCGATTTACAGTGATGTGGTAAAAACCATTGCCGAATCGAAAATGGCAGTAACCCCCACCATGTTGGTTGCTTACGGAGGACCGTTTGCTGAGAATTATTATTATGCTACGGAGCAACCATATAATGATAAGAAACTGCAATATTTTACGCCTTATGAAGAACTTGCCGGTAAATCGCGAAGGTTGAGAGGGTGGTTTATGGAAGAAGAACACATATTTGCTAAACATGCTGAATTTATAAAAGACTTGGTAGAAGCAGGAGGTTTGGCAGGAATCGGAAGCCATGGACAATTACAAGGACTTGGGTATCATTGGGAACTTTGGTCAGTACAGGCTGGAGGAATGAAAAACCATGATGCTTTAAAAGTAGCCACTATTATTGGTGCAGAAGCTCTTGGGTTAGACAAAGACTTAGGTTCTATAGAAGTAGGAAAACTAGCCGATATAGTCGTTCTCGATAAAAATCCACTCGAAAATATCAGAAATTCAAATACAATTACCCATGTGATGAAAAATGGGAAACTCTACGATGGGAATACCCTTGATGAAGTTTATCCCGAAAAGAAAAAAGCAGCTGATTTTTCTTGGCAAACCCTCAAGCCTGCAGGGTTGCCCGGTGTAAGGCATTAAATATGAGTAAGTATAATCAAAAAAGAAGGCAGGTATAATTCTGCCTTCTTTTATTGAGGTAATTTAGTATTTCCTCTTTTTCCTTCAAATCCTCTATCTTTATTCCATCATAATTCCGGAACAAAAGATAGCAGAAAATGAAAAATATCCTTTATGCTTTTTTTATCAGCTTAATGCTGATTGGTTGCCAACCGCAGGGGCAAAATAAAGAGCAACAAGTAGTTGTAGAGCCAATTACCGAAATGCAAATACCAGCTTATCTTAAAGAGAATGAAGCAGCTTATGAAAAAAATCCTCGGCAAGCTAATATCGAGTGGTTTAAAGAAGCTAAGTTTGGCTTATTTATGCACTACGGCTTGTACAGCTTGCTTGGAAAAGGGGAGTGGGTTCAGTTGAAAGATACTATTCCGGTTACTGAATATGCGCTTTTACAAGATAAGTTTACAGCAGAGAATTTTGATGCAGATTTTATTACTGATCTAGCAATTGAAGCTGGAATGAAATACATTACTATCACTTCTAAGCACCATGATGGTTTTTGCCTCTTTAAAACAAATGAAACTGATTTCAATGTAATAAATGCACCAGCAAAAAAAGATTTAATTAATGAGTTATATCAAGCTTGTGAAGAGAAGGGGTTAGGCTTATTTTTATATTATTCTTATGCTGCCGATTGGAAACATCCTTACTTTTATCCGCGTGAGAACGGTTGGAGTAGTGCTCGTCCAGCTTATGAAGAGCCACAACCAGAATATAAATTTTCCAAAGACGAAGATTTTAAAATTTATGTAGACTTTGTGCATAATCAACTAAAGGAATTGTTTGCACAATATCCGAATATCGCCGGCATTTGGTTCGATCCGATTATGGGCTATTATCACCGTCCGGATTTATTTCCTATAGAAGAAACCTACGCACTTATTAGGTCACTATCGCCTCATGCACTTATTTCCTTTAAGCAAGGTGCCAACGGGACAGAAGATTATATGGCACCAGAAAGATCGGGCAAAGCGAAAGTTGGTGTTCAGTTTGAAGTAGCTAAAAAAGTATATGAATTGAATAAAGATAAGCCCAGAGAGATCTGTAACACCATGCAGCCTCATTTAAAAGGGTTTCATGGAGGAAGTACTTGGGGCTATAATAAAGCGTTAGATGGTAAACACTTAAATGCTGACCAAGTGATGGAGTTATTATCAGCAGCCTCAGAGATGGATGCTAATCTCTTATTAAATGTTGGTCCAAAACCAGATGGCTCTTTTCCACAAGAAGATATTGATGCCCTTAGAGAAGTAGGAAAAAGGCTTAAAGCAGAGTAAAAAAACAATTTTTTCAGGCAATTCAATACACTTTATAACATTACAAGTGCTTCACATCAATAACTTTCCACTTTCAGTCATGGATTCAACTTCGAAAGATTGAAGTAACCTACTACTCATTAAACAACAGATTACATCTTCAAGAATCACTATGATTTTTTGAAGATGTAAGGATGAGGTAAATGATATCTTTGCAACATTTTGTGGGCTAGTAAAAGATTTCAATAGAAACAATGATTAAAATCATATACACCTCTGATGCTTCTGTTCTCCTTCCCCTCTTTTCACTATTAGCTTTACAGGCATAAATTCAAAAGTGTTGCCTGTTGTTAAGTAGCCTTTTTGAATGTATTCCTACTTCTAAATGAAAGGCAATTTCCTTAGAGGTATTAAATACTAATGTGAAATAATTAATCTTTTTAATGATGAATAATACATTTAAACTAAGAATGTTTTTAAGCTTTATTGCGCTAATAGTTCTTACTGCTGTACTTATGGTTTTATTAATTGTAGGTGGGTTTGAATTAGCGGGAGAAATGATTTTATGGACAAGTGTCATTATTTCATTTCTTTTTATGCTCACTGCTAGTTACCTATCTTCTAAGTAAATCTTACTAAGCTTTTTAATATGATGTGGCTATTTAATAATAGCTGAAGTAACTCTGTATTGTCTATTCGTAACAAATAGAAAATACATGACAACAATCATATAAAGCAATGAGTAGCCTCATGTTGAAAAATACCAGAAAATAATTGATTTGTACCATACTTTATTTTTATCTAATTGTGGAAATATGAGTGCTATCTTCATTCTCATCATTGTAAGCTTAGTAGTGGCATTTGGCTTTTTGGGAGCTTTCCTTTGGGCTGCTAACAGTGGACAGTACGATGATGATTATACCCCCTCAATAAGAATTTTATTTGACGACGACAATAACTATGAAAAATCCGGAACTAAGCAAACTTGATGTTAATTTCGACCAATTTTCTTACGACAACACCATTGTAAGAAAATTTGTAATTGCCTGTGTAATCTTTGGCATTGTAGGTATGCTGGTTGGGCTCATTGCAGCGCTCCAGCTTGTTTATCCCCAATTAAACTTTGGTATTGAATATACCACCTTCGGAAGAATAAGACCACTGCATACTAACGCAGTGATTTTTGCTTTTGTGGGGAATGGTATTTTTGCCGGAGTGTATTACTCACTACAACGCTTGGTAAAAGCCAGGATGTTCAGTGATCTCCTAAGTAATATTCATTTTTGGGGATGGCAACTCATTATCTTAGCTGCAGCCATTTCATTGCCACTTGGTTTTACAACAGGTAAAGAATACGCCGAACTAGAGTGGCCTATTGATATAGCCATTACTTTAATATGGGTGGTATTCGGTTGGAATATGTTTGGTACTATCCTTAAAAGAAGAGAAAGACATCTATATGTAGCAGTATGGTTTTATATTGCCACTTTTGTGACAGTTGCTGTATTGCACTTAGTAAACTCCTTTGAGCTTCCGGTAAGTTTTATGAAAAGTTATTCTTGGTATGCAGGGGTACAAGATGCTTTGGTACAATGGTGGTATGGGCACAATGCAGTAGCATTTTTTCTTACCACTCCTTATCTCGGGTTAATGTATTACTTTGTGCCGAAAGCAGCTAACAGGCCTGTTTTCTCCTATCGACTGTCAATTATTCACTTCTGGGCGTTGATATTTTTATACATTTGGGCAGGTCCTCACCACTTATTGTACAGCGCCTTACCGGATTGGGCACAGTCATTAGGAACAGTTTTCTCAATTATGCTCATCGCGCCTTCATGGGGAGGAATGTTGAATGGATTATTAACGTTGAGAGGTGCGTGGGATAAGGTAAGAGAAGATCCGGTACTTAAATTTATGGTAGTAGCTGTAACAGCTTATGGCATGTCTACTTTTGAAGGCCCTATGCTATCATTAAAAAACTTCAACGCCATTACACACTTTACTGATTGGACTATTGCTCATGTTCACGTAGGTGGTTTAGGATGGAATGGTTTCCTCACCTTTGGTATGTTGTATTGGTTAGTTCCTAAATTATATGGCAATAAAATATTCTCCACGAAATTGGCTAATATTCACTTCTGGGTTGGTACACTAGGTATTCTATTTTACGCATTACCTATGTGGTGGGCAGGTTTCACGCAAAGTCTTATGTGGAAAGAGTTTACGCAAGAAGGTATGTTGGCTTATCCGAACTTCTTAGAAACGGTAACTCAGCTAAAACCTTTATATGCTATGCGTGCTTTAGGTGGTGTCCTTTACCTTGGAGGCGTACTGGTAATGGTTTACAATTTAGTAAAAACTGCTCAAACTGGTAAATTTTTATCAGAAGAAAAAGCAACTGCCCCTGCATTAAATAATGTATTTGAGCAACCTAAAAATGAATTCTGGCACCGTAGTTTAGAAAGAAAACCCGTACAGTTATTAATACTCAGCCTAATTTTAATCCTGATTGGTGGGATAGTGGAAATGGTGCCTACTTTCTTAGTAGAATCAAATATCCCGACCATTGCTAGTGTAAAACCATATACACCGCTTGAGCTTCAAGGAAGAGACATTTATATCCAAGAAGGGTGTTATAATTGTCATTCGCAAATGATCAGACCTTTCAGGTCTGAAACTGAGCGATATGGTGAATATTCTAAAGCAGGTGAGTTTGTGTACGATCACCCATTCCAATGGGGGTCTAAGCGAACAGGACCAGACTTGCATAGAGTAGGTGGTAAATATCTTGACTCTTGGCACTATAACCATATGCTTGATCCTGAGTCAATGTCGCCAAATTCAATTATGCCTCCTTACCCTTGGTTATTTGAAAAAGAAATTGACAAAGCATCAACTTCAACAAAAATTGCTGCCATGCAAACATTGGGTGTACCTTATGAAGAAGGGTTTGCAGAAGTTTCTGTCGCAGATCTTGAAAAACAAGCAAATACCATTGCTAATAATTTAAAAGAACAAGGAATTGAGGTGAGTAGTGACAAGCAAATAATTGCCCTAATTGCCTATCTGCAAAGGCTTGGAACTGATATAAAAGGAGAGAAACAATCAGGTATGGCTACTGCTAACTAAAAAATCAATATAAATTTCCGGGCTTTTTTGCTCGGATTTAAAACTCTTACTATGCTGAAATTTGTAAAACATCATATGGAATCCATCTTCGGAATCGAAATATATCCGGTGATTTCCCTCTCTATATTCTTTGTATTCTTCGTATTGGTATCCATTTATGTAATGAGAATGCCCAAAAGCGAGATTAATACAATGGGAAACTTACCGCTTGAAGACGGGGATACTTCAGAGGAAGCTTATTTAAAATAAAAAAAGATCCAGATCATGAGAAACATATTTTTAAAACTGTTCAATAAAAAAATATTTGCATTAGGCATGGGGCTATTTATGGTTCCTATGGCAGCTAATGCACTTTCACCAGAACAAAGTACAGTCACTAGTATCGCCTCTAATGATTCTTTTTTGTGGTTAATTCTCACACTTGAAATCATATTGATTTTACTTGGCTTAGTACTAATTTTCGTCATTTTAAAGATGAAGAATATTCTTTTTGGTAAAGAAGAAGCAGTTTTAGCCGAAGCAGTAGCAGAAAAACCAAGTGCATTTGCTGCCTTGTGGCAAAAGCTTAGTGATGCTGTTCCTGTGGAGAGAGAAGAAGAAGTGATGACAGATCACGAATATGACGGAATCATTGAATTAGATAACAACTTGCCTCCTTGGTGGAAAATGCTTTTTAACCTTTCAATCATATTTTCGGCGGTTTATATTGGTTATTATCATTTTTCTGATGCGGGCCCTTCTTCAGAAGAGGAGTATGTAATTGCTATGGAAGAAGCAAGGGTTGAAGTGGAAGCTTTTATGGCACAGAAAGCTAATTCTGTTGATGAATTAAACGTAGTAGCTGTTACAGATGCAAGTGTACTTGCCGATGGTGAAAAAATATACCTAGCCAGTTGCGCTGCCTGCCATGGAAATGAGGGACAAGGTGGTGTAGGACCTAATATGACTGACGCTTACTGGCTACATGGAGGTGATATTAAAGATATATTTAAAACTATTAAGTATGGTGTGCCTGAAAAAGGGATGATTCCATGGAAAACCCAACTTTCGCCTTCGCAGATGCAAAGTGTAGCCAGTTATCTTCTTACATTAGTAGGTACAAACCCTGCTAATCCAAAAGAGCCACAAGGTGAGTTGTATTCTCCTATTGAAAATAATCAACCTGAAGAAGAAGAAAATATAAATGATAAAAATATGAGTAAGAATGAAACAGATGAAACACCAAAAGACAATATTTCTATGGTTCAATAATCTGTCAAATTAAAAAGTATGTTAAAAGCTACTACAGCGTATAGTTGCTTTTTAAATACAAAAGAAAGTTCAATTTACTAGTATTATTTTTCACTAAACTATTACTATCATGCAGGGGATATATGAAGAAGAAGCCGTATCGAGTTTTAGAGATTCCCTATCAACCATCGATGAATCGGGAAAGAGGGTATGGCTATACCCCAAGAAACCAAAAGGGAAGTATTATAATAAAAGAGTTTTAGTAAGTTATCTTTTACTGGCTGTTTTATTTTCAGGTCCCTTTATAAGAATAGGTGGAGAGCCTTTACTATTACTTAATATCTTAGAGCGAAAGTTTGTGATATTTGGGCAAATATTTTGGCCTCAAGACTCCCATTTATTTGCTTTAGGACTTATTTCTATTGTGCTTTTTGTAGTGCTTTTTACAGTAGTTTACGGTAGGATATTTTGTGGCTGGGTATGCCCGCAGACTATTTTTATGGAAATGGTTTTTCGAAAAATAGAATACTGGATTGAAGGTGACTGGAAAAAACAACAAAAACTAGATAAACAATCTTGGAATAACGAAAAAGTCTTTAAGAAAGGTTTGAAACATACTGTCTTCTTTCTTATCTCATTTTTAATAGCCAATGTTTTTTTAGCTTATATTATTGGCACTGAAGAATTAACTAAAATAGTAACAGATCCTCCAACTGAGCATTTAGCAGGTCTTACTGTAATTTTGATTTTTAGTGGCGCTTTCTATATGGTTTTCGCTAAGCTTAGAGAGCAAGTTTGCACTACCATTTGCCCTTATGGGAGATTACAAGGGGTGCTTCTTGATAAAAATTCTATAGTAGTCGCATATGATTATATTAGAGGAGAAAAACGAGGAAGGTACAGGAAGAAAGAAGATAGGGCAAGTTTAGGAAAGGGTGATTGTGTAGATTGCCACCAATGTGTTCATGTATGTCCAACAGGTATTGATATTAGAAATGGTACACAGCTAGAATGTATCAACTGTACTGCTTGTATTGATGCTTGTGACAGCGTAATGGATAAAATTGGGAAACCTAAAGGTTTAATCAGGTATGCTTCTGAAGAAAATATCGCCCAAAAGAAACCTTTTAAAATGACAACTAGGACTTTAGCTTATTCAGCAGTTCTTTCGTTGCTAGTCATTTTCATATCTGGGCTTTTAATTACAAGATCAATTGTAGAAACAACAATTTTGAGAACACCTGGTATGATGTATCAAGATCAAGGTAATGATGTAATTAGCAATTTATACAATATCAAGATTATTAATAAAACGAATGGTGCTTTACCCATTGAGCTAAAATTAGTTGATAATAAACTGGAAGGAGAAATTCAATTAGTAGGTAATGACTTAGTTTTAGAAGAACAAGGCGTGATTGAGCAGGCTATGTTTGTTTTGTTAGATAAGAAAGACTTGAGCCAAATAAAAACGTCGATAAAAGTAGGTATTTATGCAAATGGAGAATTGATCGAAACAGTAAAAACCAATTTTATGGGACCTGCCAAATAGCTTAGAGATACTTATTAAAATAAAAGACATCAAGCATGCAAACATTTAAATTTAATTGGGGACACGGGATAGCTATATTTTTCACATGTTTTGTGGTATTTATTCTCACAGCTGTATTTACCAGCACCAAAGAGAATATACATTTAGTGACCGAAGACTACTACGCCAAAGAATTAGCGTACCAAGAAAGAATTGATGAAATTAACAACGCGAAAAGTCTTAATACTCAGGTAAAAATGAATGTGGTAGATGGTTCGCTTCAAATTACTTTCCCTAAAGAAGTGGTCAGTGCAGATATTACTGGTAATATTCATTTTTTCAGACCTTCCGATTCAAAGTTAGATCAATTATTTACCATAAGTCTCAATGAGTTAGGAGTCCAAGATATTAAGCTGAATGATATGGTAAAAGGGCATTACCGCATAAAATTAGATTGGGTAGCAAAAGGGCAGGCATATTTTTTTGAAGAGCCTATCTTTATACAGTAGCGATCATTATGGAACTCTGGACAGCATTTACCATTGGTGCTTTAGGCAGCTTGCATTGTGCAGGGATGTGTGGACCTATCGCATTAGCAGTTCCGGTATTAGGAAGAAGCAAAACAGCTGCTTTTTTATCTCGCTTGTTATATAATACAGGACGAATTGTAACCTATGCGGCAATGGGAGGCTTTTTTGGTACACTCGGTTATGGTGTAGCTATTTGGGGTACACAACAAAGCTTATCTATCATTATAGGCGTAGCCATTGTATTTTCAGTAATTTTACCTTTTAGTCTTAAGCGATTTTTCAACATTAATGCTGTTTTAACGGGGATTATAGGAAAAATTAAAAAAAGTATGGGTTTGCTCTTCGGGAAAAAAGATGCACACACAATTTTTTTAATCGGTTTTTTAAATGGCTTTTTGCCTTGTGGTTTGGTGTATTTGGGGATTGCTGGTGCTGTAGCATCAGGCAGTGTTACAGATGGAGTGCTTTATATGAGTGCTTTTGGTTTGGGTACCTTACCTATGCTGCTAGCCATCTCATATTTAGGAAAACTAATAACGCCTGGTTTTAGAGGTTTTGTAAGAAAATCATTGCCTATAGTAGTACTATTTTTAGGCTTTTTATTCATTATGAGAGGACTTAACTTAGGAATTCCCTACTTAAGCCCTAAAGCTAACCATGCCCACAGCGTAAGTGTTTGTCAATAATACTTACCAAAAATTTTCTGTTAATATTTATTAACATATTGTCT
>JBCDJE010000025.1:0-14621 GCA_038748185.1 Bacteroidota bacterium | reverse complement strand
TGTGAGCCTATTGCTCGATTCGAAGCCAGTAAAAAGCAGATTACAATTCAGTACCCTGATGGAAATATTTACAAAAAAGAAGCTGAGCATCGAGAAGAAGTATTGGAGGAATTAAATACCTTTTCAAAAAGCTTCGATTGTCGCACAGCCAGTGGCAAATTCATTGAAAATGGCATGTTCGGTTATATGTCTTTTGATGCTGTACAATACTACGAAGACATTGATTTTCACAACTCGCCTGCAGAAAGGCTAGTTATTCCCGATGTGTTATATCAGGTTTATCGCTACATTATTGCCGTAAATCATTTTAATGAGGAGGTTTACTTAATTGAACACCAAGTAGAAGGAAACGAAGTCCCCAGTAAATTAGGGCAAATCCAAAGCTTGCTCACTAACAGAAGCTATGTAACACACCATTTTAAACCAGAAGAAGCAGAAATAACCAACCTTAGTGATGATGAATATATTGATATGGTGAAACAAGGCATACATCATTGCAAGCGAGGTGATGTCTTTCAGATTGTATTATCGAGGCGGTTTTCTCAAAAATTTAAAGGAGATGATTTTAATGTTTATCGAGCATTGCGTTCCATTAATCCTTCTCCATATTTATTTTATTTCGATTTCGGCAGCTTCAGAATTTTCGGCTCATCACCTGAAGCACAACTAGTAGTAAAAAATGGGGAGGCAACTATTTATCCTATTGCTGGTACATTTAGAAGAACTGGTAACGATGAGGATGATGCCGTACTGGCAAGGAAGCTTTTTGACGACCCTAAAGAAAATTCAGAGCATATTATGCTGGTAGATTTAGCGCGTAACGATCTGAGTAGAAATGCAGAAAATGTGAATGTAAGCACTTTCAAAGAAATTCAATACTTCTCACATGTTATACACTTGGTCTCAAAAGTTACTGGTAAGGTAACTAAAGAGAGCATTTTACAAGTTGTAGCAGATACTTTCCCTGCCGGAACACTTTCCGGAGCGCCAAAGTATAAGGCTATGGAACTTATAGATAAATATGAAAATATAAGCAGAGGATACTATGGAGGTTGTATCGGTTTCCTCGGATTTAGTGGGGAGTTTAACTCTGCTATCATGATTCGTTCTTTTTTAAGTAAGGACAACGTACTTCATTACCAAGCTGGAGCAGGAGTAGTAGCGAAATCTGTTCCTGAGAATGAACTAGACGAAGTAAATAACAAGCTCATGGCGCTTAGAAAAGCCCTTGAAATTGCCAAAACTTTATCTTAAAAAATTTCAACCGGCATTTATTTCAAAAAATAAAATGAACTTACTCATACTAGATAATTACGATTCATTCACTTATAACTTAGTACACTTGGTTAAAGAACTAGGCTATACTCCTTTGGTGAAGCGCAATGATAAAATTACTTTAGAAGCCGTTGATGCTTTCGATAAAATACTCTTATCACCTGGACCAGGCATCCCCGTTGAAGCAGGTATTATGATGGATTTGATTAAACAATACGCTGCCTCAAAAAGCATTATGGGAGTATGTTTAGGACACCAAGCAATTGGAGAAAGCTTTGGTGGCAAGCTCAAAAATCTAGACGTAGTTTACCACGGCATAGTGACAGAAACGCAAATTTTGAATACGACCACATTATTTGAGGGATTACCTGAAAAATTTAATACTTGCAGGTATCATTCATGGGTAGTAGATACAGAAGGTTTACCTAATGCTTTAGAAGTAACTGCAACAAACGATGAAGGAATTATTATGGGTTTACAACACAAAACCTTCGATGTAAGAGGCGTACAGTTCCATCCTGAATCATTCCTTACAGAACATGGAGAAAAAATGCTAATTAACTGGCTAAAGAAATAAATAATGAACATAAACTTTTCATCATTTCAAATTCAAAAATTAAAATGATGAAAAGCTTTATGAATCCCTGAGTGTATTCAAATTTTTTGAACATTCAGAAATTAAAAAATTTTAAACAGATGAAAGAAATTTTAAATCACCTTTTTGAATACAAAACACTAAGCAAAGAGGAAGCACGTAGTATTCTGTCGAACTTAGCACAAGGGAAGTATAATCATAGCCAAGTAGCAGCCTTTATTACCGTGTACTTGATGCGAAACATCACTGTAAGTGAACTAGAGGGCTTTAGAGATGCGATGTTGGAATTATGCGTCCCAGTGGAGTTTGATGGCTTTGATGTAATTGACTTATGTGGTACTGGAGGAGATGGGAAAAATACTTTTAATATTAGTACGCTTGCTTCTTTCATTGCGGCGGGTGCAGGAGTAAAAGTAGCTAAACATGGTAATTATGGGGTTTCTTCTGTTTCAGGTTCTTCAAATGTATTAGAACATTTTGGGCATAAGTTTACCAACAATACAGATGTTTTAAAAAAGCAAATGGACACGAGCAATATTTGCTTTTTACACGCTCCCTTGTTCCACCCTGCAATGAAAAATGTAGCTCCTATACGTAGAGAATTAGGTGTAAAAACCTTTTTTAATATGTTGGGACCTATGGTTAACCCAGCCAAACCCCAAGCACAAATGGTTGGTGTTTTTAGCCTAGAATTACAGCGACTATACGGCTACTTATATCAACAAACCAGTAAACGTTTTGCTGTCGTTCATGCACTTGACGGTTACGATGAAATTTCTCTCACAGGAGATTTTAAAATTATTACCGATCAAGAAGAAAGCATTTTATCTCCTGCTGCATTGCAAATGGAAAGACTAAGCCAGCAAGATATTTTTGGTGGCAATACCATAGAAGAAGCTGCTGATATTTTTAAAAAAGTAATTAGTGGTGAAGGGACTAAAGCACAAAATAACGTTGTGATTGCCAATGCTGGTTTAGCCATAAAATGTTATAAACAAATATCTATTGAAGCTGCCTTAGAGGAAGCAAGAACTTCTTTGGAATCGGGCAAGGCTTTATCCGTTTTTAAAAAGCTCACTAACTAGAAACTAACATTACTCATTTTAATACAATTCATCTCATGACAACTTTTATTAAAGAATTAGAAAAATTTTCAGGATTAGAAAAATCATACCATCAGAAATACCCCGATGCACAACCACTGGGTAATTTTTATCATTATTTCGGTATTTCTCAGATGCTCAATATTTTAAATGAAGCTGAAGGTAGAGAAATTAAATTTTATGTAGAGTCAAACTCAAACCAATGCATTTATTCTTTTCAATAAATTTTGTGAAGCTACCTTGGATATACTAGAAAAAATTGTTGCCTACAAAAAAGAGGAAACTAATAAAAGAAAAGAAGCTTTTACGATAGAAAAATTGGAAGCTTCTCCTCTTTTTAAAAGGGAAACTCATTCTTTAAAAAAACACTTGGTAAATACTCCTTTTGGTATAATTGCCGAGTTTAAAAGACGATCACCTTCTAAAGGACTTATTAATGGCAATGCTGCTCCCGAAATAGTAACTAAAGCATATGCACAAGCAGGGGTAAGTGCTGTTTCAGTATTAACTGACGAACATTTCTTTGGTGGAGCGCAAGCAGATTTAAATGCTACTAGAGCAGTGATTGATATTCCTATTCTTAGGAAAGATTTTACCTTAGAAGAATACCATATTTTAGAAGCAAAAAGTATGGGAGCGGATGCTATTTTATTAATTGCTGCAGCACTTTCATCAAAAATACTTAAATCATTAGCAGTTTTTGCTAAAAGCCTTGGACTTGAAGTACTCATGGAAGTGCACAATACAACAGAATTGCATAGCTGTTTTAATGAATTTGTAGATGTAGTAGGCATTAATAATAGAAATCTCAAAACCTTTGAAGTCTCAATAGAAACTTCTGTAAAAGTTCAGGAAGAAATACCTAAAGAGCAGGTTAAAATTTCAGAGAGTGGAATCAGCAATATTGAGAATATCCACTATCTTAAAAATTTTGGTTTTAATGGTTTCTTAATTGGAGAAAATTTCATGAAAACAGAAAACCCCGGCGAGGCTTGCAAACAGTTTTTAGCAACATTGGAAACAACTAAATCTAATACGTAACTTGCTAAATAGTTCTCCCAAAAATTTTCTTTTATGTATTTCAATTACCAAAATCATTAGAAAAAAGAAATTCTTCATTATATCTTTTTCCCATTTGCTCTCCAAAGTAAACCATGTAAGGGTTGCGTTTATTTTCAACATTAAGGTGAGCATGGTTATAAGTATGATGCCAAGTTTTTACCTCCTCCTCTCTGCTTAACTCTGCAGGAGGCATTGTTCCTATTTTATCTAAATAACGATTTAAGTATTTTTCCCATAGATTTACTAAAGCAGGCATTCTTGCTTCTTCAATATCAGTTGCCATACACGCATATTTACTCGTAAAATGTTTACTCCATTCAAGTTTTAAATCATATTGAGGAGCAATTTCTAAAGCTTTAATGTAAAACTCTTCCATAGGCATTATCCAATTAGCCTTAAAATCAACATCATCAGGAAAAATTGGCATCCAGTCAATCATACCAATACGCAGTTTTGTACCTGTTATCACAAAGTCTGAGGCAAATACAGGTGCTACAAACTTATAATTTGGGTACAATACAAAATTAAAAGTTTCAATCCGACCGGGAACCAATAAAATAGTCATCCTTACTAATCTGAATATCTCGCTTTTCCATGCATAGCTATACATATTTACTGGTTGCGTTTTAAAAGTTGCTTTTAAATGGGCAAGCCCATTAGGTAAAGTCAGCGGTGTTACCTCCAAGTTTTTCAGTAATTTCTCAGCATGAGTTTTCATATTTTTTAATGAGGAGAGGGAGAGTTCCATGAAACAGAAAGGGCTTAGGTAAAAAAGTATACACAATCGATAATTAAACGAATTACCTGATTATATAGTTAATCAGGAAAAAAAATCAAGATTTTCTTATATATTAAAGACTTTTTAAATAGTATATTACTAACATGAATAGATGCTTTTTTAATAAGCACTTCTTTTTAATTGTCATTTTATTTTTTTTAACTAGTAATTCAAAGCTATTGGCGCAGCAAATTCCTTTAGAAAAAATTCGTGACATGTTTAACAAAGCGGTCCAAGATGACAGCGGTAGGGAGGCTTTTTGCAATTTAATTTTATCTTACTCTAATGAAAGTGCAGTAATTACTGCCTACCAAGCTGCTGCAAAAGCACTCCAAGCGAAAAATGGGTGGAACCCTTTAGCAAGACTATCACAGCTAAAACAAGCTGATGCACTTTTTGAAAGTGCTATTGATAGAGAACCTAGCAATATTGAATTAAGATTTTTACGACTCTCAGTGCAGTATTATACGCCGCGTTGGTTAGGTTTAAGCGATAATCTGGAAGAGGATAAGAAAGTCATTATTAGTAATATTCACCACTATAAAAACCTGAATATCAATGATGGTGTAATTGACTGGATACAGGATTTTATGATAACATCGGGTTTTTGTGATGAACGCGAAATTGCCACAATAAAAGCTGCTAAAGCAGACTAATATTTTCTTAATTTCAAATGAAACAAAATACAATACACTTCTTATTTAAGGGTCTCACCTTATGTATCATATTTCTTTTTTCCCAAGAATTAAGCGCCGCTAAAGTAGATACTGTCGCTATTTTTAGTAATGCAATGAAGAAAGAAGTAAAAACTGTTACCATTATTCCTGAATCTTATAAAAGCGATGGAAAAGCTTACCCTGTACTCTACCTTTTACACGGCTATAGCGATGACCATGGCGGATGGATTAATAAAGTACCTCATGTAGCTAGCCTTTCTGACCAATATGATATAATTATTATCTGTCCTGATGGAGGTTATGGCAGTTGGTATTTAGACAGCCCTATAGATGAAAAATTCCGTTATGAAACCTTCGTTTCTAAAGAGCTGATAAAGTGGACAGATGAAATGTTCAATACTATAGAAGAGCGAAAAGGAAGAGCTATAACAGGTTTAAGTATGGGAGGACACGGTGGCCTTTACCTAGCCTTTAAACATCAAGATATATTCGGAGCAGCAGGTAGCATGTCTGGCGGAGTAGATTTACGCCCTTTTCCCGAAAATTGGGATTTAGCCAAAAGACTAGGAGATTATGCTGAACACCCTGAAAGATGGGAAATCAACAGCGTAATGAATTTAACGCACTTGCTAAAAAATGATCATTTGAAAATCATTATAGATTGTGGTATTGATGATTTTTTTTATACTGTCAATGTGAAGTTGCATGAGAAACTTCTAGAAAGAAATATTCCACATGATTTTATTTCAAGGCCAGGTAATCATAATTGGGAGTATTGGACAAATGCTATTGATTATCAGGTACTTTTCTTTCATCATTTTTTCACCAAATGAAACTTGAATAAGTAGTTTTTTTTAATTACAACACCAAGTACTGACTCAAATAATTTCTGGCAGTAAGGATAGCACTTTTTATATTTGCTTCTGAACCTTCATAAGCACGATCTTCTACTTCTATACAAACAGGACCTTTATAACCAACATCGGTAAGCGCAGCAAAAAAATTACCCCAATTCACATCACCCAAACCCGGAATTTTAGGTGCATGATATTCTAAGGGTGTAGCAAGAATACCTAACTCATCTAATTTATCTTTATAGACTTTTACATCTTTTAAATGAATATGGTGCAGTCGCTCTTTAAATTCATAAATAGGTTTTATATAATCCATTTGCATCCATACTAAATGAGAAGGGTCGTAATTGAGACCAAAGGCAGGGCTTGGAATGGTTTCAAACATTTTTCTCCAAATTACGGGACTAATCGCCAAATTTTTACCACCGGGCCACTCATCTTTGGTAAAAAACATAGGGCAATTTTCAATAGCTAATTTTACATTATTTTCCTCAGCATTTTTCACTAAAGCCGGGAAATGTACAGCAAACTCTTTGAAATTTTCTTCTAGATTTTTAGCAGGATCTCTCCCAACAAAAGTATTTACTACGGGAATGTCTAATTTAGCCGCAGCAGCAATCACTTTTTTAATATGTCCACGATAGTATTCTGCTTTTTCTTTATCAGGATCGAGTGGATTGGGATAGTAGCCTAATCCTGAGATAAAGATATTTTTTGCATCAAGTACAGCCTTTATTTGTTTAAGCGCTACATCGTCTAAGGTACCTACATCAATATGGGTAACACCTGCATAACGGCGTTCAGCTTTCCCCTTAGGCCAACACATCATTTCTACACAAGAAAAATGGTTTTCTGAGGCAAATGTAACTACTTCTTCAAAAGGTTTTTCAGCAAGAATAGCACTCACAAATCCTAGTTGTAGCATAGCATTCCGTATATTTTATATTAAGATTTCAAAAAGAATGAGATAAAAAGCAATCTTAACAGTAGTTGTTACAGATTGCTTTTCAGATTTCAATTAAACAGTTACCCAAGCCTCGGTTTTGTTCGATTCGATTATTTTGTCACAGAGTATTAATTCTCTTAGCCCATCTTCAAATGTAGGATAAAGCGGATTTTCAGGTTGTTTGCCTTCCCTTACTGCCGTATAAATCTCTTTGAACATTTGCTTAGAAGTATCTGGAAAACCTTCGTTATGTCCTCCGGGGAAAGAAATGAGTTTTGCTGCCTCCTGATGGAAAAGAGAAGGGTCTCTCAGTTTTATTTCATTGTTACCATCTCTTTTGCCAATCCAAAGCTCATTAGGTGATTCAGAACACCAAACATAGTTTGCTTTTGACCCGGAAATTTCTAAACTCATCCTATTTTTTCTTCCTGCTGCTACTTGACTTACTGTAACTACTCCCTTATGCCCATTGTCGAAGCGAAGTAAAACAGTAGCATAGTCTTCGGTATTGATAGGGACATCAGCATAATCTTCAGGTTTAAGTAATTTCCCTGCATAGGTTTCAACTGGTTTTAAAGGCTTTTTACGAGTTTTATGTACAGTATTAAAGTCAGCTATAACTTGTGTGATCTTTAATCCTGATATGTACTCCAGCGCATCTATAAGGTGAGACCCTATATCAGCAATAGCACGAGATTCACCTGATTGATCAGGCTCTAATCGCCAGTTATAATCTGTATTATAATATAACCAGTCTTGCAAGTAAGACCCAATTACTGAGTAAACATTTCCTAGCTCTCCTTTTTCACGCATCGCCTTCATTTGTCTTACTAAAGGGTAATATCGAAGATTGAAATGTACAGCATTTACTAAGCCTGTTTTATTAGCCAATATAACCAGTTCTTCAGCTTCTGAGGTTTTAGTTGCCAATGGTTTCTCACAAATCACATGAATTCCTTTTTCTAAAGCAGCCTTCGACATTTCGTAATGCAAGAAGTTTGGCGTACAGATATGGACTGTCTTTACATCTTCTTTCTCAATCATCTCATAATAATCAACATAACCTTTTGCTATGCCCAATTCTGCTGCCTTCTGTTCTACCTCGTTAGCTATCGGATGACTAACAGCTACTACTTCAATATTAGGAATTCTTCTTATAGCTTCAATATGAGCAGGTCCAATAAATCCCACTCCAGCAACAGCAACTTTAATTTTCTCCATGATGCTTTTTTGGTTTTAATTTACTTTTGGCTCAATATAGTAGAACATTTTCTCCTGAAAAAATAAAGCCTCTCTAAAAATGGAAAAAATGTGTGTTAGTAGATAGTTTACCTCAACTAATCAATGCAACTACTTTTAAAATATCAGAAAATTAGGCATTGAAATGCCTAATTTAACTTGTACAATTTTGATTAGCCCTGCACTAATTTTAAAGCTTTGCACACTCATTCAATATTACTTCAATTCAAGCGATACTTTCACCACTTGATCTTCAATATCGTATATACTTTTAAAATTAAATTTTTTGCAAATAGCTCTCATACCGGCATTATTAGGCAAAATATCGGCAATTAGCTCTTTAACACCTTCTCTTTTACTAATGTTAATCAACTGCTGCATTAACTCTGTGCCAATGCCCTGTCCTTGTGCATTATCGCTAATGGTAATACTAAACTCTGCTATATTCCCAACTCTAAGTTTTACAATTCTACCAATACCTAAAACTACAGGATTAGCTGTTTCATTTTTAATTACGAGTAGTGCAATTTCCCTATCATAGTCAATAAAACAAATTCTTGATAATCTTTCATGTGCTACCCTAGAGCCATAACTCATTGAGTGGAAATACCTCAGGTAAACACTTTCATCTGAAAGTGTTTTATGAAAATGTAAGAATAAAGGTTCATCATCAGGTCTTACCGGTCTTATAACTACTTCAGTCCCATCTTTTAAATGCCAGTTACTTTCATACTCTACCGGATAAGGTCTTATTGCTAAAGGAGTAAGCTCCTTTAACACTACATCGCTTGGATGTAAATCAATAGTAGTGTCTAATATTTTGATGGTATTTTCATTAATCAAGAGAGGGTTTATTTCAATCTTTTTTATAAGAGGATGCTCTGCTGCTAATTGAGAAAATGAGACGAGCACCTGTTCAAACTCTTCCAAGATAGTTCCTTTAACTTTTCCATATTTTTTTAATGCTTGATAAATCTTGGTTTGCTCAAGCATTCTTTGTGCTAATGTTGTATTTAATGGTGGTAATGCTAATACTTTATCTCGATAAATATCAACTATCCTTCCTGCATTGGCTAGCTCAAGTACAGGTCCAAATTGTTCATCGTATCGACTAGCCAATCGCAACTCTAACCCATTTGCAATAGGATACATTTTTTGTACGATTACTCCTTTAAACGCATCAATACCAAATTGAAGAATCAATTTTTCTTTTAGTATTTGAAAAAATTTCTTAACCGCTTTTTTACTTTGTAAATTTAAAATAACCCCTCCCCAATGGTATTTTTTTGTGACTAGTTCAGAATGGATTTTCATGACTACCGGAAACCCAATTTGTTTAGCTAATAATGTGGCTTCCTCTGCAGTAATAGCTCTAAATAATGGCGCTGTAGGTAATGAATATTTTGCTAGAAGCTCCATTGAGTCAATCACAGATAGTTTCGTGGTCTTTGCCCTTTGGAACTGATTCAATTCCTTGTTTACTAAACTTACGCGTTGTTTTTCACTTTGCAAAAGGCGAGGTAATCTTGGTGTTTCATAAATACCTCTGATATTGTAGCCATATTGCCACATGTAATTGAATACCCTAGCAGCCACATCAGGAAATGAAAATACTGGAATACCAGCTTTTGTAAAAATTACCCTACTTTTACCAGTTCCTAAACCACCCATCATGCCAATAATCAACGGCTTCTGTTTCACGTGAGAAAAAGGAACAAGTTTTTCAGCGAGTTTCTCTAAATTAATGGACATTTGTGGAGTGATAATCACCAAAATTCCATCGTTGGTTTTATCATTAATTACTATTTGAAGTGCATTAGCAAAAGCCTCTTCTGATGCACTTAAATGTATATACAGCGGGTTATTTATCCACCACCTTTCAGATTTTGGCACTTTTTTTAGCTGCTCTACAGTTTCGGGCATAAGATCGGCCAGTGCACCACCTCCATCAATAAGTGCATCAGTTGCTAAAACTGCAGGGCCTCCTGCATTGGTAATAATGGCTAATCGATTACTTTTGGGAACAGGTTGTTTCCCAAGTACTGAAGACATATAAAAAAGGTCGGCTAAACTTTCAACCTGTAGTACACCACCTCTTCTAAAAGCCGCTTGAAAAACTTCATGGTTTCCACTTAAGTTACCAGAGTGATATAGTGCTACTTTCGCACTTTCGTTTGTTTTACCTGGCTTTACTACGATTACAGGCTTAGTGTAAGCAATTTCTCTTACTGCTGAAAGAAATGATCGAGCATCCCCAATGGCTTCCATGTATAGTAAAATAGCCTTGGTGTGAGGATCATCTCCCAGAAAAAGTAAAATATCTCCCCAATTGATATCGGCCATTACACCAATAGAGGCAAAGTAACTAAAGCCTACGTGTTCACGATCACCCCAGTCAAGTATTGCATTACACATTGCTCCGCTTTGGCTAATAAATGCTACGTTTCCTTTTTTGGGAGAAATACTCGATATAGAAGCATTCAATCCAACATAAGGGCTAATGACTCCTATAGAAGAAGGGCCTAAAATACTTACACTATATTTCTTTGCAATTGCAATAAGCTTTTGCTGCAAAGATATCCCTTCAATACTGCCTTTTTCACCGAATCCATCTGATATAATGACGGCTCTTTTGATACCCGTTTTTCCACACTCTCTTACAACTTTCAATACTTCTCGATCTGGTACAGCAATAACTGCCAAATCAGGTATTTCGGGTAATTGATCTACTGTTTTAAAGGCATGCTCTCCTAATATGTATTTATGATTTATACTTACAGGATAAACTTTCCCCTTATAACTGCTTTCCTTTATATTTTGAAAAATCTGCTTGCCTATACTCCCATCTCTAGATGATGCACCAATTAATGCCAGGCTTTCTGGTCGAAATATTTTTCTCATAAAAAATCAAATATTTAAGATTTTTTCATGGTTTATATTCTTAGCCTAATAATTACTTTTTGGTAAGTTAGCGGAAAATAAACATGCAGACAATGATAAAAAGCATTAGCCAAAAAAAATCAAGCTCATAAAAGTTGAAAAAGATTTTCAATACCCTAAAAGCACATTTCAAGGCAGATTTTCATTTGCCACTTTATACGTATTTTATATTTTTCTTAATTGTATGTACTTCCATTAATTATTATTACAAATTTGAAAGTGAAGTACTTGATGGCGCATTTGGGAAACCTTGGAGTATTCCCATTCATATCCTCTTTTACTACTTCGCTTATTTTGGTATAGCCGTTCCACAAGCATTTATTCTCCAAAAACAAGCTCGGTTTCAACAACAAGAATTTTGGATAAAAACTTTGGTTTTTGTTGGCTTAGTTGGTCTGGTAGATGGTTTCAGCTATTATAGAGCGCTCATCCCTGATGAAAGTATTACTTATTTGGAAAGAAATTTTCTTTTTAAAGTTACCGGAGAGTTTAAAAGGGTTGCTCTTTTTAGCATTCCCCTCTATTTGTTATATCGTTATTACGATTATCAATCTAAAAATCTTTACGGTTTTGCTAAAGAAAATAAATTTGACCATAAGCCCTACTTGTTAATGCTGCTAATAATGGTTCCTTTAATAGCAATTGCATCATTCGAAAATTCATTTATTAAAACATATCCACGTTTCAAACCTTGGCTCTATGATGATATATTTAGCCTTCCTAAATTAATTCCTGTATTAATTTTTGAACTTGTTTATGGGCTTGATTTCATTTTTGTAGAATGGATATACCGAGGTGCTATGGTAATAGGCTTAGCTCGTATAATGGGAAAAGATACCATACTTCCAATGGTATCTACTTATGCTTTTCTACATTTTGGCAAACCGCTTGGAGAAACCGTAGGCTCTGTATTTGGAGGATATATTCTTGGAGTGATTGCTTTGAATAGTAGAAATATTATTGGTGGCGTATATATTCACATGGGGGTTGCTTATTTTATGGAAGCATTTGCCTACATTCAACACTATATTACCAAACCATAAGGTTACCCTTTCAGTTTTTTGAGCCACTTTTTACGTCTTTTTTTCTTTTCTTGTTTCTCTTCATCTTCGTAATAACCGTTTCCATACCCATATCCGTAGCCGTAACCATATCCATAGCCGTAACCATATCCGTAGCCATAACCACCTGTTCTTTTAACATCATTAAGAATTAATGCAAGGTTTCCAAACTTCTTTGCTTTTCTTGCCTCTTCTAAGTCATCGATAAATTTCAGTTTGGAATAGGATTGCCTTACAACATACAAGTTAATGTCAATAAAATCTGACATAGCAAAATAATCAGCTACAAGACCAGTAGGAGGTGTATCAAAAATAATGTATTCATATTCTTTTTTAAGGTAATCAACTAAAGCTCTACATCTTTTTGAAGCTAATAACTCAGCAGGGTTTGGAGGTACTGGACCACTTGGAATTACATCTAAAGCTTCAATTTTAGTAGACTTTATGACGTCCTCAATTTCTGCATCTTCTATTAAATAATTACTTAGCCCAAAATCATCAGTCAGATCAAACTGCTTTGCCAAACGTGGTTTTCTAAGGTCTGCTCCTACAAGAATAGTTTTCCTGCCAAGTAGCGCTATTGCTATCCCTAAGTTTGTGGAGCAAAAAGTTTTCCCTTCGCCACTTACCGTAGAAGTCACTCCTATAATTTTATGTTTCTCCCCTGGAGCAAGAAATTGGAGATTTGTTCTTAATGAACGAAATGCCTCCGCCAGAGATGACTTAGGTGATTCCATAATAGAAGTTTGCCCAGAAAGACTGTGAGAAACTGTTCCTAATAAAGTAGCTTCTGTCTTCTTTTTTATCTGATCAATATCTGTTATATCATCATTTAAATAATCTTTGATAAAAATGACTCCCAAAGGTAGTATTATGGAAAGAATGAAAGCTATTGCATAAATCCGCATTCTTTTTGGAGAAACAGGTGCAGGATTAAATACCATAGCATCGTCTAATACTTTATTATCAGCGGTATTAGAAGCTTTCGCTATCCCTGCCTCAGCTCTTTTTTCGAGCAAGTACTGATACAAATTATTGCTTAAATTGAACTTTCGCTGTATTTGAACCAATTGTCGCTCATTTTCAGGAAGCCTATTGATTATTTTTTGGATTTCTAAAATTCTGGAATTAATATCTTGTAAGGAAATTTCAGAAGTATTTAAGATATTTCGAACATTTTCTAATAGGGTCTTTTTTATCTGTTCTACTTGGTTATTGAGTGTAACTATTTCTATGGTTTTTGATTTCACCTGTTGTGATAACAAAATCTTCTGGGTACCAAACTCGTTCAATTTTGCTACCAACTCACCCAACATTGGATCTTCAATACCAATTGAAGAAGGTGCTATGACCGCATTAGGATCTTCATTTTCTTGGATATATTCTAGAAGATACTTGTAGTATTTATCTTTTACTAACAATATTGCTTGCTCCGACTGAAGTTCTCGTAACTGTTCAATAGCATTTTGTGCAGAAAGGCTTAAATCAACTAAATTTTCAGATTGTCTAAAGTTTTCAAGTTGCCCTTCAGCATTTGTTAGAGAATCTGTTATTTGTATAAGCTGTTCGTCTATAAAGGAAATCGTATTGCTGGCTATTTCATTTTTCTCATCAAGCTCTCTTCTTATGTATACTTGATTAAGTTTATCTAAAAAATCAATTTCTTTATCAATAACAGGGCCTTGAATCGTCAACTCTAAGATGGAAGCATCTCTACTCACTGGCTGGATATCAACCTTCTTTCTATAGCTTAATGTCAACTTTTTAAGATCATTTACTATAAAAAAGAATTGTTTATCCCTTACCTGACTTATTTCAAAATGAGGTGTTTTAATCATTCTGAATTTAAAATCACCTATACTACAAATACGGCCAAAATTACATACTGTTTCTGATTGTGAGTCATCGGATTCTAGATTCAACTCAAATTCTGAATTGGAGGTAACCTCAAAGTTGAAAGAGATTCCCCTCATTCCTTCAGGAATTGAATCGATAATTATTTGAAAAGGTATTTCTCCGTATAATTCAGAGGATTTAAAATTGCCTTTTGCGAAAAAAGAAATCTCAAAATCGAGTTCTTTAATTACTTGG